>JBGTRP010000253.1:0-8827 GCA_041940685.1 Acanthopleuribacteraceae bacterium | reverse complement strand
GCAGCTGCACGAGCAAGGCCTGCTCGACGAGAGCGACGAGCTCAGCATCCGCCGCATCATCGATGCCAAAGGCAAAAGCCGCAGCTTTATCAACGGCCAGGCCGCCACCCTCGCCCAACTCAAACAAATCGGCGAGCAATTAATCGACATACACGGCCAAAACGCCCACCACTCGCTCAACCAAGAAGCCGCCCAGCGCCGGCTGCTCGATGCCTTTTCAGACGGCCTCTCCCTGGCCGAACAAGTGCGCCAACATTACCACAGCTGGCAAGCCGCCCAAAAAGCGCTCGATGCCGCGCAAAACCAAGCCGAGCAGCGCACGATTGAGCGCGAGCGGCTGCAATGGCAGCACAACGAATTGACAGCGCTCGGCCTGAATCAAGGCGAATGGGAAAGCCTGAGCCAAAGCCACGACAGCCTTGCCCACGCCGCCGACCTTTTGCAGGCGGCCGAACAGGCCGGCGAATACATCAATGGCGACAACGGCATGCAAAGCGCGCTCTACCAATGCCAAAAACTGCTCGGCAGCCTGCAAGCCATCGAACCGCGCTTTGCCGAAAGCCTCGATATGCTCGCCAGCATCGAAGCCGAATTGGGCGAAATCAGCGCCAATATGCGCGACGTAGCCGCCCGTGTGGAAATCAACCCCGATGAATTGGCCGAACAAGAGCAGCGCATGGGCGAATTGATGAGCATGGCACGAAACTACCGCGTGGAGCCGCAAGACTTGCCCGCCAAACAAGCCGAGCTTGAAGCCGCGCTCGAAGCCCTCGAAGCCGCCGCCGACATCGCCGCCCTCGAAGCCGCCCGCGCTCAGCATGAAAACCAATATCGGGCCGCCGCCGATCAATTATCCGCCCTGCGCCGCCAAAACGCCGCCCGCCTTGGCCGCATGCGCTCAAAGGCTTGCCCAACACCTGACCGAACACCCCGAGCTCGAGCTCGCAGACGTGGCCCATACCCTTCAAGTCGGCCGCGCCGCATTTTCAGAACGCTGGTTCGCGGCTTGCCGGGATCGACAGGACGCCATCCAGCTCCTGCAAGGCGCGGCGCCGCAACGGACCGCGGCCGGCCGGGCCTTCCCCAACCCGGCCGTCAGTTTCATGTTTCCAGGCGGCGGGGCGCAGTATCCGGGCATGGCGCGCGGGATTTATGAATCCGAACGGGTCTTCCGGGAGCAGGTGGACCGTTGCGCCGCCCATCTGGAGGGCCAACTGGGCCTCGATCTGCGGAGTCTGCTCTATCCGGATGCGGGCCAATTGGAGCGGGCCGCGGAGCGGCTTCGCGATATCCGCTTCATGTTGCCCGCGGTGTTCACCACCAGTTACGCGTTGGCGCGGCTTTTCCTGTCCTGGGGCATCCGGCCGCGGGCCATGATCGGCCACAGCCTGGGCGAATACACGGCGGCCTGTTTGGCCGGCGTCTTTTCTCTGGAGGACGCGCTCGACCTGGTCGCCTTCCGCGGAAGGTTTTTTGATTCCGTACCCAGGGGCGCCATGCTCGGCGTTTCCCTGCCTGAGTCCGAGTTAAAACCGCTGCTGGATGAGAAGCTCTCTATCGCCACGGCCAACACGCCCGATCACCAGGTGGTGGCCGGGCCGCCAGAGGCCATTGCCGCCTTGCAGACCCGGCTCGAAGCGCGGGGTGCGGATTGCCGCCGCCTCCACATCGACGTGCCCGCCCATTCCAGTTTGCTGGAGCCCCATCTGGATAGGTTTCACGCGTTCGTGAGGGGTTTGCGGCTCCAGCCACCCCAAATCCCCTTCGTTTCCAATGTGAGCGGCGATTGGATTACGGCCGAACGGGCCACAGATCCAGCCTACTGGTCCGAGCATTTGCGCCGCACCGTGCGCTTCTCCGAGGGTTTGGAACTCCTTTTCGGCGAGCCCCACCAGGTCCTGCTGGAATTGGGACCGGGCACCAATCTGAGCAGCTTCGTGCGGCGTCACGGGGCCCGTGGCGAGGGTCATTTGGCGCTCGCGGCCCTGCGCCACCCTCAGGAGGAAAAATCGGACCACGCGGTGTTGTTGGAATGCCTTGGCCGTTCCTGGCTAGCCGGCGTTCCGGTGGACTGGCGAGCCTTTTCCGAGCCGGGCCGGCGGCGCCTGCCCCTGCCGACCTACCCCTTCCAACGCCAGCGCTATTGGATCGACCCGCCGGGTATCCTTCCCTACCACTTGCCCAGCGACGCGCCGGACGAGGCAACCGCCCATGCGGCCACAAACCGGCTCTACAGCGGTCCATCCGTTTCCGAGACGCCCTTCAGCCCGCCCCGCAACGAAACCGAAAAGCGGGTCGCCGCCATTTGGCGCGAGATCCTGGGCATGGCGCGCATCGGCATTCACGATAATTTTTTTCTATTGGGCGGCGATTCCCTACTGGCCACGCGCGTCAATTCCCGGCTGCGCATCCAGTTCAAGACCGAGCTTCCCCTGCGCGCCCTGTTCCTAAACCCCACCCCCGCCGAATTGGCCGCCCTGCTGGATGGGAGCGAGCAAGCCACGGATGTGGCCGAAATCCAGCCCAGGGCGCATGAGGGCGACCCGCCGCTTTCATTCGCACAACAACGCCTGTGGTTCCTGGACCAGTTGGAGGGCAAAACCGCGGCCTACCTGATGCAGGAGGCCTTTACCCTCCAGGGTCCGCTTTGTGTCGCCGCGCTCCAATCCGCGGTGGATGCGATCATCCACAGGCACGAGACCTCGCGCACCACCTTCGCCGCGCCGGGCGGCGAGCCCCATCTGGTGATTGCGGACGAGCTGGAGCTACCGCTTCGAATCGTGGACCTGCGCGCCTTTCCGAGGGAGGCGCATTCAACCCGCGTTCAAGCCATTGCCCGCGATAATGCGCGCCTGCCTTTCGACCTGGAATCCGGTCCCCTGGTGCGCCTGACCCTGATGCGCCTGAGCCTCGATCGGCATGTGCTGTTGGTAACGCTCCACCACATCATTTCCGACGGATGGTCCGTGGCGTTGATGGTGCGCGAGCTGGCGGCCTTCTACCGCGCTTACACCCTCGGACAACCCGATGGCCTGGCGCCGCTTCCTATCCAATACGCGGACTTCGCCTACTGGCAGCGCCGCGAGCAGAGCGGGGATTTGCTGGCGCGCCAGGAAGCCTATTGGAAGGACCAACTCGCGGGCGCGCCCTCTCTGCTGGAGCTGCCCACGGACCGGCCCAGACCGCTCGTGCAGACCTTCCGCGGCAACATGCTGCGCTTCATGCTGGACGCCGATCTGGTAGCGGGTCTCGTGGACCTGGGCAACCGGCACGGCGCAACCTTGTTCATGACCCTCCAGGCCGCGTTCAGCCTGCTGCTCTCCCGCTACAGCGGGCAGCGGGATCTGGTCATCGGCTCCCCCATAGCCAACCGCAACCGGGCGGAGATCGAGCCGCTTATCGGCTTTTTCGTCAATACGCTGGTGCTGCGCACGGACCTCTCCGACAATCCGCGTTTCACCCAATTGCTGGCGCAAACACGCGACACCGCGCTCGAGGCTTTCGCCAACCAGGATATCCCCTTCGAACAGGTGGTCGACGCCCTTCAGCCGGAGCGCAACCTCAGCTACAGCCCGCTCTTCCAGGTGATGTTCATTTTGCAGAATGTCAAGGTGGAGCTCTCGAACTTTCCCGGCCTTCACCTGGAGCCGCTGCGCATCGAACATGTGACCGCCATGTTCGATTTGACGCTTTTTCTGGAGGAACGGGACGATGCGCTGGAAGGCATTTTCGAGTACAACGCGGACCTGTTCGACGCCGCCAGCCTGGAGCGGATGGGCCAACACTACCGCAACCTGCTAGAGGCCATCCTCGCGGCGCCGGAAAGCCGGGTCGCGGGCCTGCCCCTGCTCGGGGAACAGGAAAGGCGGCAGTTACTGAAGGCTTGGCAAACCGATGCCGGAAAGCTAACTCCAACGCGGGCGGCGCATGAAATTTTCGAGGCCAACGCCGTTTCCTTGCCCGACCGGGTGGCGCTCGTGCGGCGGGGCCGCCGGCTCACCTACGCGGAGGTAAACCGCCGAGCGGAAATCCTCGCGGACCATCTGCGCCAACTGGGCGTGGGTCCGGAGAGCAATCTCGGCCTCCTGTTGGACCGCGAGCCGGAACTGATCCCGGCCCTGCTGGCCGCGCTCAAGGCGGGCGGCGCCTATGTTCCGCTGGACCCCGGCTATCCGCGCGAACGGCTGAGCTTCATCCTCACCGATGCGGATGCGCCCTTGGTGCTCACACAACGAGGCCATGCGGCCATGCTCGCCGATCACCCCGCGCAACGGGTATTTGTGGACGATTTCTTTGCCAACCGCACCGAGCCTCCAAGCCGCGGGAAGGCTGCCGGTCCCTCCATCGAGGCCGGCCGGCTCTCCCACATCATCTACACCTCGGGCTCCACGGGAACGCCCAAGGGCGTGGCCATTCGCCACGACGCGGTGGCCGCCTTGCTGGATTGGACGAGGGCCTGTTTTCCCGCGCGGGCGTTTCGCGGCTGCTTGGCCGCCACCTCCATTTGTTTCGACCTCTCGGTATTTGAAATTCTCGGAACGCTGAGCCAGGGCGGCGCGGTGGTTTTGGTGGAGGATGCGCTCGCCCTGTTGCGGGGTGGGTTTGAAGAATTAAGCCTCATCAACACGGTGCCATCCGCCATGGCTGAAATCCTGCGCGCGGACGCTTTGCCCCCATCCGAGCTCATCATCAACCTGGCGGGCGAACCGCTGCCCCGCGAGTTGGTGGATTCGCTCTCCGCGTTCCCGAGAGTGCGCGCAATTTACAACCTCTACGGCCCTTCCGAGGACACGACCTATTCCACCTTCGCCCTTATCGATCCGAAAGAACCGGGAATCCCGCCCATCGGCCGGCCCATCCACGGCACGCGCGCATTGGTTTTGGACCCTGACATGCAACTCGTACCGACCGGCGTGCGCGGCGCGTTGTTCCTAGGGGGCGCGGGTCTGGCGCGCGGCTACCACAACCGGTCCGGCTTGACGGCCACGGCCTTCCTACCCGATCCCTTTGCCGGCCGGCCCGGCATGCGCCTTTACCGCACCGGCGATGTGGTCCGGCATCTTCCCGATGGACGCCTGGTATTTGTGGGTCGTGCGGATCACCAGGTAAAGATTCGCGGATTCCGCATTGAACCCGGCGAGGTGGAGGCCGTGCTGAACCGGCATGAGCGCGTCTTGGCCAACGCCGTGACCATTCGAGACGATGGTCCGGGTCCAGCCCTGGTCGCCTACGTGGTGGGCGGGCTAAAGGGCGAGGAAGAACTTGCCCGCCGATCGGCCAACGAGCAGGTCTCCAGTTGGGAACAGGTCTGGCAGGAAATTTACCAAGCGGATAGCGGTCAGGACCCGACCTTTTGCCTGGTGGGCTGGAACGACAGCTACACGGGCAAGCCCATCCCCGCCGAGGAGATGCGCGAGTGGCTGGATGCCTGCACGGCCCGAATCCTGGAGCGCGAGCCCGGCCGGGTCCTGGAAATCGGTTGCGGCGCCGGGCTGGTGCTGTTCAAAGTCGCGCCCTTGGCCCGGCGCTACCATGCCACCGACTTTTCCCAAAACGCACTGGACCATGTGCGGCGCCATCTGGCGCGGGCCGGGCTTTCCGAGGACCGCGTGAGGCTCGAATTGGGGACGGGCGCCGAGCTCGCCGATGCCGAACCCGCCTCCTTTGACACGGTCATCCTCAACTCCGTGGCGCAGTACTTTCCCGACATGGAATACCTGGTCCGCTTGCTGGAACAAGCCATCGCGCTCACCGCGACCGGCGGCCGGGTGTTCCTTGGCGATATTCGCCATTACGGTTTGTTGGAAACCCAACACGCCTCGATCCAACTCCAGCGCGCGGCGAATGAACTTTCGATCGCCCGGTTCCGGAGCCTTGTGCGCGAGGCAACCCGGCAAGAGACCGAGCTGACCATCGATCCACAATTCTTTCGGGCCCTGCCCCATCGCCTGCCCCGCGTGGGCCGAGTCCGGATTCAGCTCAAGGGCGGCCGCGCCCACAACGAGTTGACCCGTTTCCGCTACGACGTCACCCTTTTCCTGGATACGCGGCCCATCGATACCGACGAGGTGGAAACCCTCCAATGGCAGGCCCCCGCTTCAACCAAGGCCGATGTGGCCGCGCGGCTGAAGCGCGGCCCCTCGGACGGCCTTTTGCTCAGGAGCGTTCCCAATCCCCGGCTCCTGCCGGAAGTCCATTTGCTCTCAAGGCTATCCAGCGCGCCGGACGCCGTCACCCTGGACGACCTGAAGCAGGTCCTCGCGGCCCAGGACTTCTCCACCGGGGTTGAGCCGGAGGATTGGCGGGCCCTCGCGGACCGGTTCGGCTTTTTGGCCGAGATCACCTGGTCGGCATCCCCGGATCGGTACGATGTCCGCTTCCTTCCCTTGGATGGCGACGCGCCGCGCCGCGAACTGGAACCGCAACCTGAGATGGTCCGTCCCTGGTCCGCTTACGCGAACCAACCTCTGCTCGGGCGGCTCAACCGCGAGCTCGTTCCGGAGCTGCGCGCCTTCCTTCAAGATCAACTACCCAACTACATGATGCCCTCGGCCATCGTCTTGTTGGACCGTCTGCCCCGGACGCCGAACGGCAAAATCGACCGGGCGGCCCTGCCCGCGCCGGAAGCGCCCGTGAGCGGCACAAATGAAGGCGGCGCCCCACCCCAGACCACAACGGAAAAACTTTTGGCCTCCCTGTGGGAGGATGTCCTCGGCCGCGAAGAAATGGACAGGCGCGCCAACTTTTTCGAGCTGGGCGGCCACTCCCTGCTGGCCACGCAAATCATCTCCCGCATCGCCACCCGGTTCGAGCTGAGCTTGCCGCTGACCGATATGTTCGCCTTTCCCACCATTGCCGCCATGGGCGCGCATATCGACCAAATCCGCAAACGCGACCAACGCCGCTCCCCGCCGCCCATTCAACCCGTTCGACACAAGGACCCGCCGCCGCTTTCCTTTGCCCAGCAGCGCCTGTGGCTGATCGATTTGTTGGGAGAGCAGAAGGCGGCCTACAACATGCCGGGCGCGGTGCGCATCCAAGGCCGGCTTTCGGCAGGCGCGCTGGAAGGCGCAATCAACCAAATCATCGCCCGTCACGAGACCCTGCGCACCAATTTCGGCCAGCGCGACGGCCAACCCCACCAGGTGATCCACCCGGAGCGGCAACTGACCCTGCCCCTGGTAGATACGGGCCGGCTGGACTCGGAAACCGCACGAGCCCATCTCGATCATCTGGCGGCCGCCCAGGCCCGCCATTGCTTTGACCTGGAAAACGAGCCTCTCCTGCGGGTGTTTCTCGTCCGGCGCGGGGATCGGGAGCACGCGCTGTTGCTCGTCATGCACCATATCATTGCCGATGGTTGGTCGATCACGGTGTTGCTGCGCGAGTTGCCCATGCTCTACCAGGCGAGCCGGGATACGCCAGCGGCCACGCTGCCGCCCCTGGCGATTCAATACGCGGACTTCGCCCACTGGCAACGCCATTGGATTTCCAGCGCGCTACTGGAAGAGCAGCGGCGCTACTGGCGCGATCAGTTAGCCGGCGCCCCCACCCTGCTGAACCTGCCCACGGACCGCGTTCGGCCCGAACAGCAGCGTTTCAACGGCGGCCTGGTCTCCTTCAAGCTGGACCATGACTTGACCGGCGCCCTGGCGGAGCTGGCGAAGCGGACGGAATGCACCTTGTTCATGGTGTTGCAAACCCTGTTCGCAACCCTGCTCGCCCGCTACAGCGGCCAGCACGACATTCTGCTCGGAACGCCCATCGCCAACCGCAACCGCCGGGAAATCGAGCCGCTGATCGGCTTTTTCGTGAATACCCTGACATTGCGCCACGATCTGAGCCGCGACCCCGCCTTTCTGGACCTGCTGGCCCGGTCGCGCGCCATGATCCTCGCGGCATTCGATCATCAAGACCTACCCTTCGAGCATGTGGTCGATCTCGTCCAACCGGAACGCAATCTCAACCACAACCCGATCTTCCAGGTCATGTTCGATATGCAGGACCTGCCGCTGGAGGAAGAGCGTTTCGCGGGCCTAACCCTGACCCCGCTCGAAACCGAGCATGTCACCACCAAGTTCGATCTGACGCTTTCCATCGCGGAAACCAAAGACGGCGCGCACGGAGTTTTGGAATACGACGCGGATCTCTTCGAGCGCGGCGCCATCGAGAGAATGGCGAGTCGCTTCCGCTTGCTCGCACGAGCGGCGACCGCCCATCCGGGCGCGCGCATTTCCGCGCTTCCCATTTTGGATGCGCGCGAACGCCGCCTGATTCTAGACAAGCAAAACGAGACCGATGCGGACTACCCATTTGCCACACCCATGCATGAACTCTTCGACGCGGCCGCGAAACAAGGCCCGGACGCCGTGGCGCTCCAGGAGAACCGCACCGGGATTGCCCGTTTCCTGACCTATGGCCGATTGGCCAGGGATTCGCGCGCCCGGGCAACGATCCTTCGCGAGGCGGGAGCCGGCCCCGAAACCAGGGTCGCGGTCTTGGCTGAACGCACGCTGGAGACCATCACCAGCCTGCTCGCCGTGCTGCGCGCGGGCGCCGCCTACCTTCCGCTGGACCCCGGCTATCCCGCGCGGAGATTGGCCTGGATGCTCGCGGATGCGGGAGCGGTCGCGCTCGTGGCCCCGCAAGGTTCGGCCCTCGATACGGCAAATTTGAAGATCCCCCTGGTTCGGCCGGATCAGGTTTCCACCCCGAATTCATCCTTGCGGCTGGACGTCCCCACATCCTTGCCCGCTTACCTCATTTACACCTCCGGCTCGACAGGCCAGCCCAAGGGCGTGGTAGTTACCCATCGCAACCTGGTCAA
>JBGTRP010000252.1:0-8845 GCA_041940685.1 Acanthopleuribacteraceae bacterium | reverse complement strand
TCAGCGAGAGCTCGGAAGGTGGCGCGATGATCTGGGAAAGTTTGCCGTCTCGTTCGGCAAAGCGGGTGCGCAGGATTTCGTGACGGGAGAGGAGCCCGTGCAAGGCGGTTTGCAGTGCGGGGGCATCGAGAGGCCCCTGGAAACGCAACGGGAGGTGGATGTGATAGGCCCGTGAGCCCTCCAGTCGGTGGAGGAACCAAAGGCGTTGTTGGCCGAAGGAGAGGGGCAGATGGCCGTCTCTGGGAACCGGATCGATCTCCGTTTCCATGGCTTGTCGACCGGGCCCCGCGCGATCGATCCAGGCGGCGAGCTTTTCGATGGTGGGCGCTTCGAAAAAGACGTGCAAGGGGATCTCCATGCCCAGCTCCCGCCCGATTCGGGAGACCAGTCGGGTGGCCGCGAGGCTGTGCCCGCCCATGGCAAAGAAGTCCTCGGCCACCGACGGCGCCGAGCTTCCCAAGATGTCTCTCCAAAGCGGAAGCAGGCGGGCCTCCGTGCCGGTGCGCGGCGCCCGGCCCGCGGTGAGGGATGTGTCTCCCAGGGTTTTGGGAAGGTCGCGAAGCAGGGCGGCTCGGTCAATTTTGCCGTTGGGCGTGAGCGGCGGCGCCTGGAGAAAGGTAAAGCCCGAGGGCAGCATGAACGCGGGCAAGCGATCACCGAGCCAAGCCCGCAAATCTTCGGGATCCGGATTCTTCCCCGTTTCCGCCATCAGAAAAGCCCATAGCCGATCGGCGCCTTCGGAACCGTCCAGCGGGATCACCACGGCATCGCGAATGCCTTTGAAACGCGAGAGTTGCGCTTCTATTTCCCCGGGTTCGATGCGAAAGCCGCGAATTTTGATTTGTTGGTCCAAACGCCCCAAATGCTCGATTTGCCAATCCTGCCGGAACCGCGCGCGGTCGCCCGTGAGGTAAAGTCGCTGACCGGGGTTGCGCGCGAACGGGTTGGGCGTCCAGCGGGTAGCCGTGAGCGCGGGTTGACCCAGGTAACCGCGCGCGAGGCCGATGCCGCCGATGCAGAGCTGGCCGGGCACGCCGCATGGTAGCGACCGCAATTCGGGATCGGCGATGAATATGGCGGCGCCGGGTACCGGACGGCCGATGTGAGGGCGTTCATCGCTCCCCTCCAGATGGGCGAGACTCGCGCAGACCGTGGTTTCGGTGGGTCCGTAAGCGTTGATGAAGCGTCGTCCCTTCGCCCAGCGCCGCGCCAACTCGGGGCCACAGGCTTCTCCCGCGGAGATGGCCCAGCGCAAATGGGGGAAGTCGGCGGGTGAAAGCAAGGCAAACGCCGAGGGCGGCGCGGTGAGGTGGCTGACATGCCAGCTTTGCAACAGCCGGGCCAAGGCCCCTCCGGGCATGAGATCCTCTCTTGGCGCCTGGCAAAGCGCGCCGCCGGAACCCAGGGCCATGGTCATTTCCCAAATGGAGGCATCAAAGCTGGGTGAGGAAAACGCCGCGACCCGGCTATTCGGACCGGTTTCGAAAACCGATGCCTGGTAATCGGCCAGGTTGGCGAGACCGCGGTGGGTGAGCGCCACGCCCTTTGGATTTCCAGTGGTTCCGGAGGTATAGATGGCGTAGGCCAGCCTTGCGGGTTCCAGGCGGGCGGGGGTTCGGGGATGGGTCGGCGGCTGGATGTGCGCCTCCGGATCGAGGACTACCCGCGAGGGTAGATTTTTGGGCAACCGGGAGGCCAGGCTGGTTTGGCTGATCACCAGGGCGAGCCCCGCGTCCTCGATCATGAAAGCCAGTCTTGCGCGGGGGTAGTTTGGGTCCAAGGGCAGGTAAACCGCGCCCGCCTTCCAGATGCCCAATACCTGGGCCAACATATCCGGCGAAGGAGCCAGGCACAGGCCCACGGCGCCTTCCTCGCCAACGCCCCGCCGGCGGAGCCAGTCGGCTACGCCTTCCGCTTCCGCATCCAGAGCGCCGTAACTGCGCGCGATGGTTTTTCCCTTGACCAAATAGGATACCGCGAGGCGGTCGGGTTGATTGGAGGCCCGGCCGCGCACTCGTTCGTGAAAGAGGGGCGCCTCTCCGTGGAGGGGTTCGCACTGGTTCCAATCCGACAGGGCCATTCGACGCTCTTGCTCGGATCCGAGCCGATGATCGCTGATTGGGAGATCCGGCTCGGTCAGAAGATTCCTCAACAGGTTCAAAAAATGGGAAACCATGCGCGCCGCGGTCGCTTTCTCGAACAGGTCGCTGTCATATTCCAGCACGCCTTTGAACCCGGCGTGCGTATGGCGCAGAACCAGGGCGAGGTCGAATTTGGCGCTTGAGGAATCGCGCTCCATTCTCTCCACTCGCAGGCCCGGCAAATCGAGGCGCGGTTCCGGCTCCGCCTGGTACACGAACATGACCTGAACCAAGGGCGCCTGGCTCAGAGAGCGTTGCGGTCTCAAGACTTCCACCAAATGGTCGAAGGGCAGATCACCGTGGTCGAAAGCCTCCAGCACCGTGGTTCTGACTCGGTCGAGGTAGTCCGTAAAACAGGGTCTCCCAGCGCCATTCCCACGGAGCGCCAGGGTATTGACCAAAAACCCGAACAACCCGGCCCACTCGGGCCGCGAGCGGTTGGCCACGGGGGTCCCCACCGCGAGATCGGTCTGGCCGCTGTAGCGCATCAGCCAAATTTGGAAGCCGGCCAGCAAGGTCATGAAGGGCGTGAGGCCCCAGGTCCGGCTCCGTTCCACCAGCATTCCGCCAAGTTCGGGGTCGATGAGAAAACCCTGCCGCGCGCCCCGGTAGCGGCGCAGCGCGGGGCGGGAGTGATCCAGAGGAAGGTCAAGGCTCGCGGGCAAGCCGGCCAACTTTTGCTTCCAGTAATGGAGCTGTTGGTCCAGCAAGCCCTTCTCCAGCCAGTGCCGCTGGGAGGCGGCGAAATCCGCGTAACTCGGCTCAAGGGAGGGTTGCTCCAGGGTTCGGCCCGCGACCAGGGCGCGATAATGTTCGCCCCATTCCCGCACCAATAGCGCCAGGGACCAGGCATCCGCGATGATGTGATGCAGGTTCAACAGCAGCGACCAGCGTTCCCCTGCCAAGCGGAGAAGATGGAGGCGCCAGGCGGGGCCGCCTCGGATCAGAAAGGGCAACGAGGCCTCATCCCGGCAGATGGTTTGCGCCAAGGCCCGGCGCTCGGGTTTGGGGAGACCGGTTAGGTCCACCAGGCTCCAGGAAAATCCGTCTCGGCCCTTGAAATTTTGGGTGGGGATGCCGTCAACTTCCTCGAATCGCACGCGGAGCAAACCATGTCGATGAAAAAGCTGGGTAAAGCTTCGGTCCAGCGCGGTCAAATCCAAGGCTCCCGTGAGCAGGAGCGTTTCCGGAAGGTTGTAGGTGGCGCCGGGCCCTTCCAGGTGATGCAGAAACCACAACCGTTGCTGCCCGAAGGAAAGAGGCGCGTCCTTGTCCACCGCATGGGTTTGGATGGGTAAAGAGGTCGGCGTTCGGCCGGCTCTGAGTGCGTCCACCCGGTTCGCGAGATCCTGGAGCCTGGGCGATTCGAAGACCGTCCGCATGGGAAGTTCCACGCCCAAATCGCGGCGCAACTTTGCCAACAGGCGAATCACCAGAAGGGAATGGCCACCCAGGTCGAATAAATGATCGTCGGAATGAACATTCGGCACACCGAGCAACTCGGCCCAAATGCCTGCCAGCAACTCGGCCGTGGGGTTCGTCAGCCCGGGATCCGGTTGGGAATCGGCCCGGTCCCGCGTTCTTCGGGGCGGGGACATTCGGGCCAGGGCGATGCGGTCGATCTTCCCATTGGGCGTCAAGGGCAGCGCTTCTAATACGACAATCGCGCTGGGAACCATGAAACCGGGCAGGCGCTCGGCCAGGGCCCGGCGGATGCTTTCCACGTCCGGCTTGGCCTCCGCCTCTCTGGTTATGTAACCGACCAGGCATGGGCCGAGCTTGGGGTCGTGCGCCGCCACGACCGCGCTGTCGCGGACTTCGGCCAGCGCGCGCAAGGCCGCCTCGACCTCGCCGGGTTCAATGCGGAACCCGTGTAACTTCACCTGAAAATCCGTGCGGCCCATATACAACAAGGCTCCGGAATCCCGCTGGCGGACCCGGTCACCGGTTCTGTAGAGGCGGTCACCCGGGGCCTCCGGCCAGGGATTCGGTACGAAGCGCGCCGCGGTCTGATCCGGCCGCAACCAGTAGCCACGGCCCAGGCCCGCCCCGGCTAAAAATAGCTCGCCCGGGATACCGATCCCCGTGAGCATTCCGTTCCCGTCCAGCACCAGGGCGCGGCCATGGTCCACGGGGCGGCCAATGGCGGGCGCGTCACGGGATTCGCGTGCGATCGGCGCAAAGGTGGAATAGGTGGTGTCTTCCGAGGGACCGTAAAGATTCCAGACCCGTTCGATATGGGGCAACTGGTAAAGCCCATCCACCAGTTCGCGCCGCAAGGCCTCACCCGCCAGGTTGACCCAGACCACGCTCATGGGCAGGCCGCCACTCCGCAGAAGCGCGCTCATCGCGGAGGGCACCGTGTTTACCAGACGAACCGCGTGACGATTCGTTGCCGAGGCCAATTCCAGGGCGTCTCCGGTCAACACGAGGGCGCCGCCATGGGCCAGGGGCGCGAAAAGCTCGAAAACCGATAGGTCGAAACAGAGCGAGGTGGAGGCCAGTACGCCGTTTAGCGTCTTGGCAGGAAAACCGCGGCCTGACCAATCCAATAGGGCGGAAGCATTGGCATGGGTCAGGGCCACGCCCTTGGGCTGGCCGGTGGAGCCGGAAGTGTAGATCAAATAGGCAAGGTTGGCCCCGGACGGGCGCGATAGCTCCAACCGACCTTTACCCTGTTTTTCCCAAATTTCGTCCAGATCCAGGAGTGGCGGATGTTGGGTCGGTATTTGGATTGGATCGGTGGCTTTGACCAATAAGGCCCTGGCCGCGGTATCGCGCAAAATATAGCGGGAGCGTGGCGGGGGATACGCCGGGTCGAGCGCGACATAGGCCGCTCCGGCAGCCAAAATTCCCAAAATTCCGGCCAGCAGTTCGGGCGTACGGGCGCAACAAGTAGCCACCTGCTGCTCGTTCCCGATGCCCATGGCTCTCAGCCTATGGGCAAGGGTCTCGGCCCGGCGCGCGAGCTCGCGGTAACTCCACTCACGAAGCTGGTCTCCGGGCGCTCCACCCGCGCGAATCGCGATTCTATCCGGAGTGCGTTCGGCTTGGTCCGCGAACCAGCGGTAGAGGTCGCGATTGGGCGCATCCGGCTTTGCGTTTCGATTCCAATCCTGAAGGGCTTGACGTTGTTGGAGAGGCGAGAGCATGGAAACATATTGAAGCGGCCGATCCGGATGGCGCAGAGCCTCGTGCAACAGGGTCCCGAAATGGGAGAGCATGCGATCGGCGGTCGCCCGATCGAACAGCTCGCGGTTGTAAAGCAACGAGGCGGTCAGGTTGCCCATGCGTTCCTTGACCGTGACCGTGAGGTCGAAAGGCGCGATTTCCATTCCCTGTCCCAAGGGAAAGACTTCCCGCAATCCATCCAACTTCCAGGGGGATTCGCCCTCCACCTGCCACACGAAAAGTACTTGAAACAGAGGGGCGTGGCTCAGCTCTCGCTGAGGCTGAAGCGTCTCCACCAATTGTTCGAAGGGGACGTCCTGGCGAGCGAGCGCCCCCAGGGTTTGATCTCGGACTCGCTCCAGGAACTCGCGAAAGCAAAGATGCTCGTCGATATGGGAACGCAGCACGAGCGTATTGGCAAAAAAGCCGAAAACCGATTCCCATTCAGGCCGGTTGCGGTTGGCCACGGGCGACCCCACGGCAATGTCCCCTTGTCCCGAGTAGCGGCTCAACAGCAATTGGAGGGCCGTGAGCAGGACCATAAAGGGCGTGGCCCCCTCGGAACGGCACAGCGGCCGCAAGGGTTTGCTCACCTCCGCTGGAATGTCCTGACTGGCGGATGCGCCGCGGTAGGATTGAATACCCGGGCGCGGATGATCCAGGGGCAACTCCAACAATGGCGGCAGGCCCGCGAGCCGCTTTTTCCAATATTCCAACTGGTTCTGTAGACGCGGACCCTCCAACCACCGGCGTTGCCAAACGGAGTAGTCGGCATATTGAACCGCCAGCGGCGGCATGCTCAGGGGCGTCTGGCGAATATGGGCCTTGTAGCAAGCGGTTGTTTCGCGAAAGAGAATGCCGATCGACCATCCATCCGCGATGATATGGTGAATGTTGACAAGGATGGCATGGCGCATATCGTCGAAACGCAAGATGCGAACCTGGATCAGCGGACCTTGGTCCAGTTGGAAGGGAATGCGCGCCTGTTTCCCGACCAGGTGGTTGAGAAGGTCCGGTGTTTCCTTAATAGATTCCGCGGGCGGCGTCACCTGACTCAGATCGATGACGGAGAAAAAGGGCGGGACCGAGGCGCCGATGACCTGAACCGGCTGTTCTCCTTTCCATGAAAAGGTGGTGCGCAGGGCCTCGTGCCGGCTGATCACCGTTTCGAAGGCATGCCGCAAGGCGGCGAGGTCCAGACGGCCATGAACGCCCTGGGCGGCGGCGAGGTGATAGGCCGCGCCCGCCTCACCCAGCCGGTCGAGGAACCACAACCGCTGTTGTGCGAAGGAAAGCGGCGCCTCGGTCCGGCCCAAGGCCACCAGCGGGAGGTCCTCGGCCGCGTCAAGGTCCGCCTGCCGATCCAGGCGTTGGGCCTGATCCAAAAGCGTGGATGTCTCGAACAGCCAGCGCACGGGTATTTCCAGGGTGAAGGTTTGGCGGATGCGCGCGGCCAAGGCCAAGGCCCGCAGGGAATGACCGCCCAATTGGAAAAAGTCGGAGTGAAGCCCAACCCGCTCGACACCCAGCACCTCGCGCCACAAGGCCGCCAACCGCTTTTCGGTCCGCGTGCGCGGCGGGGCGAACGCCCGTTCTTCCTTGGACCGCGGTTCGGGCAACGCCGCGCGGTCCAGCTTGCCCGTGGCCTTGTAGGGCAGGCTGGGCAGGGTCATGAAGACCGAGGGCAGCATGTAGGCGGGTAGCCGCTCGGCCAGGGATTGACGCAAACCGTCCCTCTCAGGCACGACCCCTGGCTCAGGGACAAGGTAGGCCGCCAGGTAACCGGCCTCGGCGCTTGCTCCCCGGGCGGCGACCGCGGCATCGCGAATGCCGGGCTGTTTCCTGATATGAGACTCCACCTCGCCCAACTCGATGCGGTAGCCGCGAATTTTTACTTGCCCGTCCGCGCGGCCCAAATACTCCAGGTTCCCATCCGCCAGATGTCTCACCCGGTCACCGGTGGCATAGACGCGGGCCCCGGCGCATTTGGCCCGCGGGTGCGGAATAAAGGACTCCGCGGTTCGTGCGGGCCGGTTCCCGTACCCGCGCGCCAACCGATCCCCGGAGATGAACAATTGACCGGGCGCACCCACGGGCGTGGGTTCCAGAAAAGCGTCCAGCACGAGGATGCGCGTATGGGCATGGGGCTTACCGATGGGAACGCGCGCGCCGGGCGCCGGTTCCGCGGCCTTCCAGAGAGAAACGCTGACCGTGGCCTCGGTAGGTCCGTAGGCATTGATCCATTCGGGCTTGTGGCCCATGCGGTCCAGCCAGCGCATCAGTGTGTCCCGCGCGCAGGCCTCTCCGCCGGTGACCACCAACCGCAGAAAGGGCCAGGCCCCCGCGCTGGCGCCGGAAAGCTGAAGGGTCCACAGGCTCCAAAATGCGGTGGGCAGGTTCAGCACGCCCGTGCGGTGGGTCTCCAAAAATTGTTCAAATTCCGCGGGCGCGGCATCGCGCCCGTGCGGGTAGACAACCAGCGCCGAACTCCTGTGGAACGCCGCGAAAAGCTCCTCGATGCTGACATCGAAAACACCCGCGCGGAATTGTAGAACCCGGTCAGAAGGGGTCAAACCGTAGGCTTGACCAATGACGGTTACATGCCGGTTCATGGCCGCGAATGGGATCGCCACGCCCTTTGGCGCACCCGAGGATCCGGAGGTGTACATGATGTAGGCCGTGTGGAGGGGAAGCGCCTCGGAGCGGAATGAAGGGTTTGCCGGCAGCATGGGCTCGGATCCCGCGAGAACATCTTCCACCGCGATCTTGGGAAAATTCCCCTCCGCGAGCGACCCGCGCTGGCGGGAGGAGATCCATAACAGGCGGAGATCCGTGTCGCGCGCCATGAAGGCCAGCCGTTGATCCGGGTGGTCGGGATCGAGGGGAACCCAAATCGCGCCGATTCGGTACGTGGCTAACACGGCCAGCGCCAACTCGCGAGAGCGGTACAGGCATGCGCCCACGGCCATTTCCGGGGCAATGCCCATCACTCGCATATGTTCGGCAAGCTGATGCGCACCCGCGCCGAGTGCGCCATAGCTCAGAAAGCGGGTGGGCCCCTGATCATCCTCGGCCGGCTCCACCACGGCCACGGCATCCGGCGAGCGGTGGAACCAGTTCAGCGGGTGTTGGAATAGATGCCGAACGGGTTCCTCGACCGGGCTGGAATCCGACCACAGTCTCCAAAGGCGGGCGCGCTCCCGAGCGCCCAGCATGTCCAGCCGGCCCACGGCCCCGCGTGGATGTTTGAGACAATCGGTCAGCAGCATGCGGTAGGCCTCGATGAGGCGGGCCAGGGCGTCCTGCTGGGTCGATGGGTTGCTTGCATGGCGGGTTGCGAAGCGCAACGCCGCAATCGCGCCAGCCGAATCGGACAGCGCATCCATACGCAAGCGCCCCAACTCCAGGGCCGCCAGTGGGGCACGCCTATCGCGCGCAAACTCGGCCATCACCCGAGCGAATCTTTCAGCCGACACTTGCAGCTGCCCCTCTCGTCGGGCCAACAACCCTTCGCGGAACAACTGTGCCGCCGT
>JBGTRP010000251.1:0-8845 GCA_041940685.1 Acanthopleuribacteraceae bacterium | reverse complement strand
CAGCAATTGGATGCCGGCGAAGGGCAAGCGTTTCAATCCGCGCCGCATGTGGATCAATTGGCGCAAATGGACGCCAAGGACCAGGAACGCGCCCAAAAACCAAACCCCAAAAAGCAAAAAGCCGGTGGAGAAAAAATGGAAGGGGGAAACCTTTTTCTCCGCAAGCTCCGAACCGCCGCTCGGCTGCTTGGCGCTTTCCGGCGGCAATGCCGTGTGCCCGGCCGCTTTGGATCGTTGGTCTTGGATTTGCGGTGCGGCTTTGAGGTCTCTCAGTTGAGCTGCCAGAACGGGCTTGGGTTGAATAGTTGCGGCGGCGCTCGGAATGGTTTTGGTTGCGGACGGCGGATCGGTTTGAACGGAAAGGAGCGGTTCAGACTGGATAGATTGAGCGCGTCTTCCCTCGTCGACCAGACCGGCTTTCGGACTTTCCGCAAGCAGCTTGCCTCCCCGGTCCGCCCTCGCCTCGAACCACTGACCCACACGCCCCAAATCCAGGGAAACCGGCAGACCGAGGGGTATCGGCGGCAGGACCAGCCGGATCATCACCACCAGCCAGGCAAGATGGAGCAAGGCGGGCCGATGTGGAAAACGTTTGGAAAGCGCCCATGCCAGCAGGGCAAGAACGCCGGCCGCCAGGGTCGACTCCAGAATCCAGGTTCCCATTTCACTTCTCCCCTTTCGGTTTCTTTTCAGTCCTTTTCGGAATCCTCGGCGAGGCGATCCACCAGCGCCTTGAAGCGCTCGATCTCGGCTTTGGAAAAACGCTTCTGTTCCAGCAAAGCCAACACCATGGGGGAGGCGCTGCCATCGAACACCGCCGTGGCTACTTCCTCCATTTTTTGGCTGGCGAATGCTCGCCGGTCCACCAGCGGCCGATAGGTCAGCGCCCGCCCTCGCTTGGCGGTAGCCACAAAGCCCTTGGTCTTTAGACGGTTGAGCAGGGTCTGTACGGTGTTGTAGGCCCAAGTGAACCCTTGCTCTTGCAGCGCGGCCAATACCTCGCTCACCTTGAGTGGGCCTCGCTCCCACAGCAACTTCAACACCACCAACTCGCTTTCGCTGACCGTGGCCCGTTCCGAATCTCTCGGGCGGCTGTCCGTCACCACAAACTCCTACAATATGTAAGACATTGTGTTAGTATACTCCTACCCGGATCGGAAAGTTTAAAAAAAGTTTCGCCCTCGCGGTTGTCAGAGCAAAATTAGCGTTTCTTTTCTTCGCTTACTCCAGGCCAGCGGCGATGAACATGGCGCCCATTTCACGA
Organism: Acanthopleuribacteraceae bacterium; assembly: GCA_041940685.1. Classification (GTDB taxonomy): domain Bacteria; phylum Acidobacteriota; class Holophagae; order Acanthopleuribacterales; family Acanthopleuribacteraceae; genus JBGTRP01. The sequence goes on along the minus strand of JBGTRP010000251.1, from coordinate 7,581 downwards.
CGCGAAGATGAGCGAACCCCAAAGGAAAAAACCTGGCCGAGGGCATATTCGCAGGTACGCGTTGGGATAAGCGTGAGCACGGACTGGAGCGAGGGCCAGTCCGGCAGGGCCGCTAAAAAGGGTTCCTGACCGCAAGACTGGTGGAAGCAGATTCGCGCAATCCGTTGGGAAAGTTACAATGGCCGGCTTTCAATTTCACTCATTCCAAGGGTGCGGTGACGGTAATTCTCGTCCCCTTTCCGGGACTGGACTCCACCTGGAACCGGCCGCCCAAGGTACGCGTGAAGTAGTCGGCCATGTACATGCCATAGTGCTTTTTGCGTTTAAAGGCTTCCCAATCCTCGGGCGCCTGAAACCCACGGCCATTGTCCTCGATTCGCAGCCGCAGCTCGCCGTTCCCGGTTTCGAATCGGATGCTGGCCCTTGTGGCATGGGCGTGTTTGCCCACGTTTTTGAGCAGCGTGCGGAAGATACGGTACAGGATCGCCTTGCGCTCCTCGCTCAGCGCGTCGTCCGCTGCCGGCAGTTCGCGCTCAATGCGCAGTCCGGGGCTCATGGCCTCGATCACATCCGCGTAGGCGTCCAGTTCAGTGGCCAACCCACCGCGAAAATCTGGCGTCAGAAGGTCGCCGCAGATATTGCGCAGGTGCTGACATACCTTGGGTAAGGACTCCTGGGCCAGGCCTTGCAAACCGAGACTCCGGTTTGGCTCTTCGCCCTCCCGGCTGAGCGCCATCATGCGAAAGCCCAGGCCGTGGAGTTCGCTCAAGGGGCCATCGTGCAGGTTATTGGCGATCTCGGTGGAGACCCGCTCCAGATGGTCTTGCAGGATTCGCGAGTGCTCCACCTGGAGTTGGCGCTCACGGCGCGCCAACTCTTGGCGGCGCTCCGCGATGCGGGCGCGTTCCTCGGCCATGCCGCGCTTTTCCTCCGCCCGGCGGGCCTTGGCCTCCAACAGGAGACGCTTCCGCCTTTCGCGAAAGGAAACGGCCGCGTAGACAAGTCCCACCAAAGCCGCGAGCCCGAGAACAAGGATCAAAGGCAACCAACTGATCCAGAGCGGGGGCTCAAGCGAAATCGAGAGCCTGGCCTCGCCCCAGAGTCCATTTCCGTTAGAGCCCCGCACCCGCAGTTGGTCCTCCCCACCGAGGCTCAGATAACGGGTGAAGGCCACTTGGCCCTCCCCTTCGGAGGGCGCCCAATCATCGTCGATTTTGCCACGCCTGTAGGCGAAACGCTGGTTTTGCCTTGAGAGAAAGTCCAGCACCGCGAACTTGAGGGAAAACGACCTGTCGCTCCGATCCAGGTGGACCGATTCGCCAGGCAGCAGCATATGCGCCACATCGCGGCCACCCTTCGCAAAAAGGGTGAAGATGACCTCCGGCGGCTTTGGTTTTTCCAAAGTCTCGGGTTGAAAGCGGATAAGGCCCGAAGCGCCGCCCAACAGCATCTCGCCACTGTAGGGATCGCGGAAGCACGCGCCGGGGATGGCGCTGCCCACGGCCACGCCATCGTAGGCGCGGTAATGGATGTAATCCCCGCTTTCCGCATCCAATCGGAGCAGTCCGACGCCGGTATGCACCCACAGCGCGCCATCGCCGTCGCTTTGCACGGCCACGGCCGCATTGTCGGGAAAGCCGGACTTGAGCGTGTGGCGTGTGACGGCTCCGGTTTGGAGATCGAGCCGGTTGAGCCCGCCGCTGAGTGTGCCCACCCAAAGATTGCCGCGCGCATCGAAGTGCAGGTCCACCACATCATCGGCCGCAAGGCTGTTGGGTTCGCCCGCAATATGCCGATAACGCTGGAAAGCGCCGGTCTCCGGGTCGAGCCGGCTGACGCCGCCGCCAAAGGTGCCGGCCCAAAGCGCACCGGAAGCTTCCAGCGCCAGGGAAGAAACCACATTATGACCGAGGCTACTTTCCTCACGGGGATCGGAGATATAGCGCCGCATGGCGCCGCTGGCGGGAGAGAAATGCAGCAGGCCCTGGTTGGTGGCCAGCCACAGGTCCCCTCTCCCATCGGCGAGGATACGCCAAATCCGATAGCCGCTCAGGAGGATCACCGGTTCAGAATCCTCCTTCTCGGGTTCGTATTGGAGCAGTTCCCGATCGGTTCCCAGGTAGAAGCCGCCGCCTGGCGCGGGATGCAGCGAACGGATGACCCGATCGGCAAGGCGCCAACGCGATTCTCCGGTTTCCGGGTCCATTTGAGCCAAGCCATTTTTGGTGCCCACCCAGATGGGGCCGGAACCCGCACGGTAGACAGCCCAGCACTCGTTGCCCTCCAGCGCGTAATAGGAGAATCGCGCGCGTTTCAGGTTGTAGATATCTACTCCGGCTCCGGTGGTGGCGGCCCAGAGCAGGCCGTCCCCGTCGCGGTGGAGCGCGGTGACGCCATTGTCGCGCAATGACTCCAGATTGGCGGGGTCATGTTGGAACCGCTGAAACCGATTTTCTTCGGCTAGGAAGCGGTTCAGGCCCGCGCTGGTTCCCAGCCAGAGATCCCCGGCCTCTCCAGAGGCAATAGCCGTCACCTGATCGCCGCCGATGCTGCCGGGATCTTCGGGATCATGGCGGAATGCGCGCCAATCGCTTCCAGATGGGTCGAACACGAAAGCGCCCTCATCCAGGGAGCCCACCCATAGACGGCCATCCGCGTCCCGGTGCAACACGCGGATCTTTTGGGCGCCGACACCCGCATCCGCTAGGAACCGATTCCCCTCTGCATCATAGCGCCGAAGACCATCGCGTTCGGAGCCGACCCACAAACGGCCGCGCCCATCTTCCGCGATGGCGGTAATGCCCGAGGAACCGAGGCCCCGCGCTTGGCCAAACCGCTCGAAGCCGTTCGCGGTTTTGCGGTTCAGCCCGTCGGCGCTGCCCACCCAAAGCGCACCGCTCTTATCCTGGAACAGGCTCCACACATTGTCGTGAGAGAGCGTGGTCGGATCGTGGGGATCGTTGCGGAAATGGGTGAAGCGGCCGGTGCGCCGTTCCAATAGACATAAACCGCCGTTGGCCCCCACCCAAAAATTGCGATCGCGATCCTCGAACAAAACGCGAATATTGCCGCTGGCAATGCTTCCCGGGTCGTCGGAATCATGGCGGTACCAACGCGTAGCGCTGCCGTCGTAACGCAGCAATCCGCGAGCCGAACCCAACCACATAAACCCGTAACTGCCGCGTAACAGGCATCCGAACCGTTCATCGGGAAAGCCATCCATCCCGGTGCCCAAACGTTCGAAGACCGCGGGCTGTTGTTGCGCAAGGAGGCCAAGTCCAAAGGAACTCATAGAGATCCAAAACGCCAACCGGAGTGTAGATTTCCCCTCCCGGTAGCGCCTGCTCATCAGATGCGCTTGTGGTGATCTTGAAGAACCCATTCCCCGATCCCGCCATTAAGAATTTGAAATAGAAGGGTATACGGGAAATGGTACTACAAATTTCGGTCGAGCTCGGGCCGGCCCTCATCGAGGAGGAAAAGCACTCCTGGCTGATTAAGTTACCGCTTTGGAGGGATACCCAATAGGAAGGGCGGCGAAGCAAAAGGTTTTTGACCTCGAATTACACGAAACACACAAATAAGGGCACCGTTGCGCTTTCGAATCATTGGTGTGATTCGTGGTGAAATGCTTTTTTTCAAACCATTGGAAAAAACGCTCCGGGAAAAGCCATCCATCGCGCGCTTCACCCCGGAGCTCGTTGGATTTTGGTGGAAGGCCTAGGGCGCCAGCGTGGCAAAACCGAGGCCGCGATCCATCAGGGTTTGGCGCAACAAGGCGTCGCTTTCAGGATCGATGGCGCGCAGGTCTTGCAGTTCGCCCGCGGGATTCCAGATGCTCTCGTAGACCAGGCCGCCCTGTTGATCGGCCAGGTACACCCGCACGTTGCCGTCAGGTACGGCCAGAAACTCACTCACCTGAACGGGGTGATCGAAAATGGTTTGCAGCACGGCCGACATCTCCGCGGCAAAACCATTTCCCGAGGGCGCCATGCCACCGATCTCGAATTCGAGACATTTCACCCAGTAGATGGCGTAATAGGAAAGCGTGGGATCGGTGGAATAGTGGAGTTGGATGCTGAAGCCATCGCCTCCATTTTGGGTTTGGCATAGGTTGGCCTCATTGATGGCCTGGAGGGCGTTGCCGTAGAACTTTTTACAGAAGTACAGGGGGCTCAGTTTCAGGCAGCCGGTGATGTTGGGGCCCATGGGGCTCGCGCCAAACACATCGGCATAGGCCATGCCGGTGAGAAAAATGGGCAAGATGAATAGGTTCTTCATTCGAAGTCTCCTACGCGCGGGATTGGCTCCCGCGCGGCCAAATGTCATTAGGGAATTTCCAGCAGGATGAACCCAACGCCGTGCTCTTCCATGGTTTCCACCCAAATCGGATCGGTTACGGGATCGATGGGCTGCAAGTCCAGCAGCGCGACCTCGGGGCTCCAGATGCTTTCGTAAAGGGTGTCGGTCTCGTAGTCGGCCAGGTAGACCCGCACATTTCCGTCCGCGTTGTCGAGAAACTCGCTCACGTAGATGTTGTGATCGAAGAGATCATCCAGCGCGCCGGCTAGCAGCGACTTCCATTGGGTTCCGGAAGAGGCGATGTTACCGTATTCGAATTTGAGGCACTTCATCCAGAAAATCGCGTAATAGGGCGTGGGCGGTTGGTTGGGGTAATTGGTGTACTGAAGATGAACCGAGAACCCATCGCCGCCATTTTGGCTCTGGCACAGGGTGGCCTCGGTAACCATCTGGGTATAGGTGCCGAAGAAGTTCTTGCAGAAATAGGGGATGCTCCATTTCAGGCAGTCGGTGATGTTGGGCCCGGAGGGCGGGACTCCGGGTCTTTCCGCGTGGGCCAAAATGCCCAGAAACAAAACACACAGGGAAAGTCGCTTCATGATTTCCTCCTCAAAAGGACGCGATCGAAAATCGCGCGTTTATTGCCGAGGCAATAGCCGCAGGCTAGCAAGGGGCGGCAAGCCGGGGGAAGTCACGGTAGCCACGATCTCGCGTGACAATGGGCACAACGATGAGCCGTGCGGATCTCTTGAGATCCCGCGGCAGTTGGACCGAGTATGGCGATCAGAGGAAACCCGGACCTTAATCCAGCGTGCCTACGAAATAGTCCGTATTCGAGAGAATCAGGCCATTTTTCCAGCGAAATTGGAGATCTTCGATACAAAAGGCCACGCGGCCGGCCGCCTGGCTGAGATCGGTCAGACCCGATAGAACCTGAAAACTGAACGAGGCCAATTCACCGTCCTGATTGATATGGGGCCATGGGTTGCGCTGCAACACCAACTCGACCTGGTTTCCCCCCAAGTTTTGATAGGAAACGGTCATGCCGGAATTGGCATAGACTCCAGCGGGAGCGCCGCCCACCACATCCGCGTTCAGAGGACCCACGCCCTGGATATACCAACGACCCCGGATTCTCAGACGGTCGAGGGCCTGGGGAAACATGCTGTTCAGATTGTAGGCGAACACGCTGATGGAAAAATGGCTCCCCGTCAGCACCAGTTCATCCCCGAAGGTCTGGCCCACAGGCCCGCCGAGCTCCACCACCACGCCGGAGCCGCGCGATTCCATTTGAAAATCGGCTGCTTCCGTTTCAGCGGCGTCCAGAAACCGCCGATAATAACCACAGGGCGGATCGGCCAGGAGAAAGCCCGGCGGTTCCTGTAGGGTTAGGGTATACCAACCGGCCGGCAGGTCGCTGAAGCGGTAGAACCCGCCCATATCGGTGGTTTCGGTCCATTCAGAGCCGAAATCATCTTCCAAATGAATGCTCACATTCGCGAACGGTTGCTCGCCCTCGTCGGTGACCAGGCCCTCGATGCTGCCGGCCCAGAGCGGTCCCAAGCACATCATTAGAATTCCCATGGCGAATTTTCCAGCGGCGATCATGATTCTCCTCATGCTCCCAAATATCCATTTCCGAAAGGTCTCGGCCGGGTCGGCCCAAAAATGAGCTCCAATGTTTAAAAGTCCTTGGGATTCAGTCTACATGATTTCATTTCCCGGGAAAGGATACCTTTGTCACGATTTTTCGTGACTTTTGTCCCGAGACCTATTCGGGTTCCTCCAGGACGCCCAACACGCGTGCCAACTGCATGGTCCGCACCCGCTGAGAGAGTTTTTCGCTTTTGGGGATGTCCAGCTTGAAGTAGAGCTCGGTGACGATGTTGCGAATGCGGCCAACCGCCTTGTATAGACGCCGGGCGATTTCCTCGTTCTTGTAGCCGATCAGCTTCAGAACCGCCAACTCCTGCTCGTTGAGTTCGGCCCGTTCGAGCTTGTGAACCGCGTCCCGGTAGTTTTGGGAGATTTCGGGGTTGATGAAGACGTTATTGCCCGTACGCGCCACACACTCCACGGTGGGAATGAACATGGGGTATTTGTCCTTGGGAACGAAACCGTTGCCTCCTTCCCGCTCCACCGCCCGGATCAGTCGTTTGTCATGGGTTAAGGCGATGATCTTCACGGGGTTGCCCTCTGCCCGCAGCCGGCGAATCACCTCGATGCCATCGATTCCCGGGGGCATCCGCAAATCGAGCAACAGAACTCGCGGTTTTTTTGCCCGTACAAGCTCGATGGCTTCCTCGCCATCAGCCGTGTCGCCCACCACGCGAAAGGAGGGCGCCTCCGCCAGCAGGCTGATGATCCCCTCACGGGTAAAAAACTCGTCCTCGGCCACCACGATATCGATGACATCCATCAGCCGGACCTCCCTCCACGAAATGGCAAAAGTGCGGCCTCCCAGTTTAGGCCAGGTTAACGGCAAAGACAAAAGCCACCATCCTGACAATGCAAAGATATCATTGGCGCTCGGAACAGGTCCTCATGGTTGATGAAGCTTATTATTCCGCTTGCGGGTCCAACATGGTGGCGGCGAGGGTATCCATCTGCTGTTGGAAGGCATCCGGTTCGCCCAGGCCGCGCGCGATAACCAGAGAGCCCTGGATCAATGCCAAAACGCGGTTGGCCCGCTTCCGCGCTTGGTCGGCCGAGACACCCGCCTCGCGGGCCTTGAGGGCGAGGGCGTCGCGCAAGCGCAACAGGCGGGCTTTCACCGTTTCCGCGAACAGCGGTCGCGCCGTCCCCAGAGTGAAGAGCTCCAGCAAGCAGGAAACGCGACCCTGAATGTAGAAGGCGAATAGTTTTTCGGCCAGGATCTCGAAGGCCCGCCTTGGATCGGCCTCTGCCAAGAAAGGCGCCAAGACTTCTCCCATGAAGCGTTCGCCCAAATGCTGCAACACGGCCGCGCCCATGTCCCGTTTGCCATTGGGGAAATAATGGTAAAGGCTGGCCTTCACGAGTCCGGTTTCCTCGGACAGCCGGGCGAGCGTGGCGGAATCGTAGCCCCAGTGGCGAAACGCCTCGGCCAACCGTTCGATTACTTCTTGTTTGGGCCGAATAGCCGCGGGCATGGAGACTCCTCGGAGCGATGGTTCTGAGATGAAGGGCGCGGGTCCAGATTAGCGCGAACCCCTCGGAAAGAGCAACCCGGACCGGAAACTACAAAAAAACCACTTGCATTATACCGAACGATCGGTATAATGCAAATTGAAATTGGTT
>JBGTRP010000250.1:0-8858 GCA_041940685.1 Acanthopleuribacteraceae bacterium | reverse complement strand
GTCCGTATCATGGATGAATCCGGCTGGACGCCCGAAGAAATGGTGACCATTACCGGACGCCCGGCCCTGGTCAGCACCATGATGTTCGGGAAATATCGCGGCCGGAAAATTGCAGAAATCGCCGAGGATGATCCGGGGTATTTGCGCTGGATGCTTAAAAACATCAAAATGCTTTTGACATATTTCTCTAGCTCTAGACATACGTTCGACAGTTACTCGGATGAATATCAACGGATCAGAGAAGAAAACCTAAAACAATGAAAATCTAAGTTATTAATCGAAATGCCATATGTATGGTACAGGTTCAAAGGAATGAAGTAGAATACCATGAGCAGTGAAGAGATCATATAGCATAAGCCAACTAAGGTTGAAATCAAAATAATAACGCATTCTTTAAAGAACGAAACTGTTTTGAGCATAGAGTGACAACACTTGATGTTTTATGGTTATGGATCCATATCAAAACCATAGTCGATGTTTTCCATCTTTTGTAATATTAATTAATTAGTAATCTACTTACCTTGATAACTTCCTTGTGTCCCAGTTCTGGCTTCTCAAGCTTGAGTGGTTGTCTTCTGGTTTATTAGTACCAGAAAAAGGCGCTCATAGGTTTTTTGGGTGCATTTACGTCTTTCTTCTTTCTAGTCTTTTTCACTGGTTTGTCTCCGCCCTTGGACTTGATTGATTTTGCTATATGTCAAATAATGAATGGTTAGATCCGGTCAATTGAGATTTGGGCTTAAGTGATGCGCTCAATATTTCATTTATTATTGTATAATTTCAAATTGTAATTTGAATGACGTGTCATTTAGTAATATATTAAAAGGAATCTCCGTACAAAACTGTTTAAAAAGCATTAACTACTCCAACCATTGCACCCTTGGCCAAAAATCGACTGAAATCTTAGTATAATTGTTATAACGTAAGGAAAGCCACAACCAAATAACTTAAGTTAACTTTTCAAACATTTAAATTCTGGCAGTCACCATGGCTGGATTGTTTAAGTCATCTTATACTTTATAAATTGCTTTGTCATCTTGCAGTTGTAAGTTTTAGAATGGATTTGGAATTGTTGGAATCATTTGCGTTTTGCGCGGGGAACGGGCATGTTGGATGACGCGGAGCTGTTCCAAAGTTTGACCGCGAAACCGGCCGAAATATGGAATCTGTCCGGTAGTGGAGGGATCGCCTTGGGCGACCGCGCGGATTTGGTGGTGGCGAGGAGGCCCGCGGAAAAGCTTGCCTGGGACGCCTTTTACGCGCTCGAACCGCGCGACCTGCTGCTGGTTCTCAAGCAGGGACGTATCGCCCTGATCGATGCGGACCTGGAGAAAAAGCACCCGCTGGAACCAACCCAACGCGCGGCATTTTCCCGAATTCAGGTGCAGGGAAATGACAAGTGGGTCCGCGCGGATGTGGCGCAAATGAGACGGGAAACCGCCCGCCACGCGCCCGATCTAAGGGTTCCTTTTCTCACCTAGTCGCCTGAAATTCTCACCTTTGTATGGTGTTTTCCAAGGTCAATGGGGGCGTTTCAAGAGGCCGGAGCTCAGATGTAAGCGGTAAAAAGCTCCTCCGCTAATTTCCGCGCTCTGGATTCGAACCCCCGCTATGTCGACAATCCAGGTTTGGTTTTACCGGATCCGTTGGGCGTTCTCAATTCGGAAAAAGATCGAGGGACACTGCCGCCGCTTGAGGCGCCGTTCCGCCAGCGCTCCTCCACGGCTGAGAATTGAATATTCCCTTCCCTGTAAATTTTAGGTAATTTTTTGTCCCGGCTAAGTCTATATAAGTCAGCTGTTTAAATTTAACGATTTAAAAAAATTACATTTTGATGTACCTGGAACGGGCTGGAAGATACTTAGTGTTTGGGCGGGACATTGCGGCTTAAAAAATGACGTCCTTTCGATGGGGGCTTCCCCAAGGGGCGGCTCTTAACCCCTGTTTGTCATGGGGCCGCCTCTGCCGTCTTCCAAATTTTATAGGAAGGCGCTCTCGACGAATTTTGATATGGAATGAGGAGAACCAATGAAGCGTATTTTTGCAATCTCTACACTTTGGCTCGTGTTGGCCATGGCTCTGGTCGCCGGACCGGGCAGCAACATTCCCGTTCAGGTCAAGCAACCCAACGGGGTTACATTCTGGGCCCAAATCAAGGGCGATGAACACCAGCGTTGGGTGGAAACCCTGGCCGGCTATACGGTAATGCGGAACAACGTCAACCGAGTATGGGAATTCGCCCTGCCCGCCAAAAGCGGCGGTCTGCGGACCTCCGGGCTTGCGGTTCCCGCAAATGGCATCGCACCCGCCAATTTGCCCAAGCATTTGGTTCCGGCTCGGGAATGGGAGGCCGAACGGGCCACGGCTCGGCGATTGCAATTAAAGGCGGCCGGAGAGTGGGACCCGACCCTGATTTCCGGCACCCGACGGCTATTGTTCATCGCGGTGAGTTTTAATGATCGCCAGTTGGTTACCACGGCTGCGGATTGGGACGGGGCGATTTTTGACCAGACGCCGGGGCTCAAGACCGTTGCCAACTATTACGACGACAACTCTCAAGGCCTGTTGATGCCCGTACCCGCGCCCAACACCCAAACCACAAACCCCGGTGGTGGGATCGTGACCGTCAGCATCAACCGCAACCACCCCAACACGGGCCATGCCAACCTTCCCGTAAACCGGCAGTACAAGGTAGAAACCCAGTGGATTAACGATGCGTTGGCCGCGGCCTCCGCGCATGTGGATTTCCCCGCGCTGGACACCAATGGCGATGGGGACCTGACCCTGGATGAAGCCGTGGTCTACTTTATCGTGGCTGGTTACGACGCCTCCGGCTCCACCAACGAGCCCAATGTGTGGGGTCACAAGTGGGGCACCTCCCGCGCGGGCGATGTGGAGGTGAATGGCGTGGAAGTGAATCGTTGGGCCATTAATGGCGAGCTTTACGATACCGGCGACCGCCATTCCATCGGTGTGGTTACCCACGAACTGGGCCACCTGATGTGTTTCCTTCCGGATCTCTACGATATTGCCGGCAGCAACGCGGCCATGGGTATCTTCAGCCTGATGTCCGGTGGCTCCTGGGGCACCGCGGCCGGCGATAATATTCCGGGCGCCACCCCGGTGAACATGGATGCCTGGTGCCGTTCGGTGATTGGTTGGGCGCAGCCCCGCCGACCCGGTCCCACGGATTCGGTTTCCTTCGATCTCCCGTTGAGCGGCATTGACTCGCCAGTGATGCTCCGCGATGACGCCACGACGCTTTACGAGTATTTCCTGGTGGAGAACCGGGCGCCTAGCGGTTGGGATTTGGGCATGCAGGCCACGCTGGAAACCGCGGACAGCGAGGTAACCTCACAAGGCAACACCATCGCTTCTGACCCCATGACCTATTCCCCCACGGGTACGGCCACGGGCATCGCGGTTGATTGCGGCCTGGGCCAGGTGGGGGAATTTCCACCCGCGGTCAACGGCCAGATCGCGCTCATCTCCCGGGGCGACATTTCCTTTGTGGATAAGGTTGTCAACGCGAAAAACGCGGGCGCCCTCGCCGCCATCATCTACAACAACACCGCGGGCCCGTTGGACGGCACCCTGGGCACGCCCGGCAATTACATCCCCGCGGTGGGGATCGCCCAAGCGGATGGACCCGGTCTCGCCGGCCAAACCGTCACTGTCACCGTGCTCGGCGTCGCCTGGTCCGGCGGACTGCTGATCCAGCACGTGGATGAAACCGTGGGCACCAGCGCCTCCAACAACATCAACAGCTCCAGCAATGCGCATCAGGGGATTACGGTGGTGGAAGCCGATCCCACGCTTGGCTCCTTGCTCGACCCCAACGGGACCAGCGGCCGCACCGGGCATCTGTTCTATGCCGGCAACAACGCGGATTTCGGCCCGAGCACCAACCCCAACTCCGACTACTGGAACGGCAACGCCTCTGGCCTGGGCATTTACAATATTTCCTCGGCCGGCTCCACCATGACCGCCTCCATGTCGCCCGTTGTCGGCCCGCAGGCGCCGGTGGCCAACTTCAGCCATAGCGCGGATGGACTTTCGGTGGACTTCACCGACACCAGCGTGGATGGCGACGGCAGCATCGTCAGTTGGGATTGGGACTTCGGCGACGGCAACGGTTCGATTTCTCAGCACCCGAGCCATGCATACGCCTCTGCTGGAAGCTACACGGTGACATTGACCGTTACCGATAACGACTCGCTGACCGGAACCCACTCGGCCACGGTCACGGTTTCCGATAATGCGGCGCCCACCGCTGCTTTCAGCCATACGGTCAACGGGCTGAGCGCGGATTTCACCGACCTCAGCTCCGATAGCGACGGCAGCATCGTGAGTTGGTCTTGGGACTTTGGCGACGGCAACGGTTCTTCGAGCCAAAACCCCAGCCATGGCTACGCTTCCGCGGGTAGCTACACGGTGACGCTGACCGTTACCGATAACGATGGCGCCACGGATTCCACTTCCCAAAGTGTGACCGTCACCGCGCCCGGCGGCACGGTGACCGATACCTTCAGCGGCAATGTGCGCGGCCAACAGAGCGCGAGCCATTCCGTGTCGGTTTCCGGCGGGGTGATCGATATCAGCCTGACCTGGGACAACAGTCATGATTTGGATGTGGTGCTCTACGGGCCGGGCGGCGGCCAGGTGGCTTCCGCGACCACCGGCGCCAAGCCGGAGACGCTCAGCTACGATACCAATGGCGCCGGCGGCGCCTATACCGTGCAAATTATCAACAACTACAATCGTCGCAACCAGAGGGCGAACTACACTCTCGACGTGACCTACGAAAACTAATCCGCTTTTTCGAAAGCAATCCACGGGGGCCCACGCGGCCCCCTTATTTTTTGTGCCGCCTCCCGGGATCGTCGAGGTATACTCGGCATGCGGTTTTTATTCCATGAAAAGCCGAGTGCAATTCGGCGATCCAGTCGGCGATGAGGGAGGGGACAACAGCCATGTCCAAGGATTCCCATTCACCGTGGCGGCACACTGAAAAACCCGTAATCGGCATGTTGCACCTCGCGCCGCTGCCCTTGTCGCCCGGCTACGGCGGCGACCTGGAACGAGTGCGTGAACGGTTGCTGGAGGATGCAGTCGCATTGCGGGACGGCGGCGTGGACGCCCTGATGCTGGAGAACTTCGGGGATACGCCGTTTTTGCCCGGCGCCGCGCATCCGGTAGCCCTGACCCACATGACCGCGTTGGCGCGCGAGGCGCTCGCCGAGTGTCGGTTGCCTCTGGGCGTCAACGTCCTGCGCAATGACGGTTGCGGCGCCCTGGCCGTGGCCCACGCGGTGGGCGCCGATTTTATCCGGGTCAATGTGCTCTGCGGCGCGCGACTCTGTGACCAGGGCATTCTACAGGGCATCGCTCATGAGTTGCTGCGCTTGCGTCGCCAACTGGATGCGGAGGAGATTGCCATTTTCGCGGATGTGGATGTGAAACACAGCGCGCCCCTGGCCGCGATCGCCATCGAGGACGAGGTCGCGGACCTGATCCATCGGGGCGGGGCCGATGCGCTGATTGTCAGTGGCAGTGGAACGGGCAAGCCCGCGGACCGGGAGAAATTGCGCCAGGTAAAAGCGGCGGCCGGAACCACGCCCGTCCTGATCGGCAGCGGCGTCCACGAAAGTCAATTGGAATCTCTGGCGCCATTGGCGGACGGTTTTATCGTGGGTACGGCTTTCAAAAGAAACGGACAAACCCGAGAGCCCGTGGACCCGGGACGGGTGACGGATTTCATGAAGCGGCTAAAAAATTTGCGCGGCTGATTCTTTGCTCGCCACTCCGACAGCGGGGCCTCAAGGCCCGTGCTCCCGCTGGATGCGGCGCCGGTATTCCAACGGAGTACAGTGACCGTGCTTGCGGAAATAGCGCACGAAATAACTGGGATCGTGGAAGTTGAGGGACCAGGAGATTTCAGCCACATTCATGTTGGAGTGGATCAGCAGCCGTTTGCATTCCGCCATCACCCGATCCCGAATATGGGCGCTGACCGTGCGGCCCGTGTGCCGTTTGATGAGGTAATTGAGATGTCCCGGGGTGATATGCAGCATATCCGCGTAGTCGTTCACCCGCCGCTGCCGTTGAAAGTGGCTCTCGATCAATTGCCGCAATTGCTTGACCAGCGGCAGACCCTCGGTGTCGCTCTCCACCCCGTGGGTGTCGCTGTACAAACGGTTGAGCTTGATCAACAGCCGGTAGAGCGTGGCGCGCAGCATGTGAACGCTGTCCTTGCGCAGGGATTGAACCTCCGCGTCCATGGCCTCGAATTCGGCAAATAGCTCGGCAAAAATGGCGGATGGGAGGCGCAGGAGCCAGCGGTTGCCGGCATGATGAAAGTACTGAAGTTTGTACAGGAAGAGGGCGTCATTGAAGAATTGGTCGATGAAGTCCGAGGTGAATATGAGCACCACCGCGCGGAAAGGCGGTTTCACCTCCCAGCGCCGGATGGGCCCGGGCGGCGTGAAACAGGCGGCGCACGGCCAAAGCGGGAAGGGCTCTTCATCGAAAAAGATGCGGCCAGATCCTTGGGCGATGAGCGCGATCTCGTAGTAATCCAACTGGTGCGCGAAGCCAAGTCCCTCGTCATTGTGCTTGTGGTAGATATCCACCAGCAATTCCGGTCCGTACTTGTGGGTTTCAAATACGTATTGGTGGACATCGAGCATGCAAACCGCCTCGGGCAAACCCTGATTTACACCAGGGCGCTCCCGGTAATTTCCACTAAAAACCAAGCTAATAATGTATACGAGGCTTGGTTTTGGATTTTCTCAATCCACGATATGCACCATAAAATCCATGGAAATGCTCTTGAGCCGCCAGGCATTGCGAACCTAGATTGGAAACATCAAAAACAGGAGGAGGGCGGCATGGTTTGGTTCGTTTGCTTGGTGATGTGGATGGGGGAAGGAAACATGGAGGCCTCCCGTTGGGATGTGAACGGCAACGGCCATTTTACCCGTCATCGCAATTTGGATTGCCTGGTGCTGGAGTCCGCGGCCGCGGTGTTCAAGGATGTGCATATGCGCGATGGCGAGATCGAGGCGGAGCTCTACACCGCGGGACAACGGACCTTCGGCGGCATTTTCTTTCGGGCGCAATCTGCGCAGGAATTCGAGCTGCTCTACCTGCGCGCCCACAAATCGGGTCAGCCCGACGCCATTCAGTACGCGCCACGCTACCGCGGCAACACCGCCTGGCAATTGTTTCACGGCGAGGGTTACGAGGCCGCGGGTCTGTTCCAGCCGGATGGCTGGACCCATGTGCGCATCCGTTTTCAGGGCGGCAACCTGCGCCTGTACTTGAACCGTTCGGCGGAACCCGCCTTTGAAACCAACCACCTGCAACGGGAAATTCAGGCGGGAGGGATTGGGTTATGGGGCGGCAATGGCGCCATTTGGACCAATTTCAGCTATCGCGAGTTGCCCGAGGGCGGCGAACCTCCGGCGCCCGTGTCAGCGGTGGCGGGGGCCCTGCGGCAATGGTCGCTCTCGCCCGCCTTTCTGGAAAAGGAACGGAATCCCTCCGTCTACCATCAGGATCTGTTGAGCCAGAAGGATGGCTGGCAATCCGCGGAAGCCTTGCCCGACGGCCTGCTGCAGTTCGACCGCTACATCGGCCGCGCGCGGGGTGGGAAATCCGTGGCCTTGGCGCGGACGGTGATTCAATCCGACCGCGAGCGCGTGGTGCGCTTGGGCCTGGGCTACAGTGACGATTTGGTCCTCTTTCTGAACGGGCAGCCGCTGTTTGCCGGGAAGTCCGGGTTTCGGGCGCGTTCGCATATCTCCCTCGGCCTAATCAGCCCGGACCACGACGCCGTGTACCTGCACCTGCGCGCGGGCGAGAATGAGCTTGTGTTCGCGGTATCCGAGGTTTTCGGCGGCTGGGGCCTGAAAACCCGGCTGGAGGATTCCGAGGGGCTGACATTTTAGTCCTCCGACCGCTTCAGGTTAGGATGAGCCGGAATCCTTGCTCAGATCGTTTTTCCTCCCACGAAGAAAGATTGCCATGATCAGCCAACCCAAAAGGGCGCCAATGATGACAGAGAGGAGAAAAGGACCGGGGGTAACCACTGGCGGTGTGCCAGCCTCGGCGGGGGGCTCAGCCGGGTTTTCAGGAAGCGCGGAGGCGATGGTATAGGCGTCGCCTTTTGCGATCTCTCCGGCGATTGGATTGCCATTGCCATTATGAGTAAAAATGGCGTGTTCTGCTTTTTTTTTGATTTCCTTGCATCCCTTGTAATCAAAACCAAATCTCAGCTCGGCGCCGTCGGCCTCGCTGCCCTCGGTTTTCACCCAGGTAAGATAGGAAGTAGCCGTTCCCTCTCCGCCGAGCATTAGATCGACTACCTGAACTCCCCTAAACTCCCAACCCTCCGGTGTGTCGCCTTCAACAGGCGAGGCGCGGTAATTTCCATTGACAGGATCGCCCTCAGTCCGTGTAGCTGGCGGATCGGCTTTGTACTCTCTTGACCCCACGCAAATATGGTAATCGTTCATCTGGTTTCCCGTTCCGGTATTGACGATATTGACCACCCTCGTCCCACCCGCGAGCGGATCATCGCCTTCCATTGGATCGTTTGAAATGGGGTCCAGAGTGCCGTTGACGAAACTTGGATTTTCCTGTTCCTGGGACCAGCCAATGAGGGAACCAAGCAAGCTGACCAGACCTAGCGAAAACCAATAAAATTTTGGGCTCGGCATGGTATTTACTCCTTCGAAAAAGACGACAAGATCCACACCAGCCCTTGGTAAGTTTGGTGAGAAGTTTGCCTCTTCTCACGAGATTTGCAAGAGCAGCAAAATCTTGTTTATAAATGAAGGAATAATTCCAATTTA
>JBGTRP010000249.1:0-8867 GCA_041940685.1 Acanthopleuribacteraceae bacterium | reverse complement strand
CTCCCCTCCTCCCGGAGCCTCCCCGCGTCCTGCCCGATCACCTGGCCTATGTCATCTACACCTCCGGCTCGCTGGGCCGGCCCAAGGGCGTCATGGTCCGCCACCACGCGCTCCTCAACCTCGACGCCGCCCTGCAGCGCGCGGTCTACCGGCCCAGACCCGAACATGGCCTGCGCGTCGCACTCAACGGACCGCTGGCCTTCGACACATCCGTCAAGCAGTGGCTCCAACTGCTCCATGGCCACGCGCTCGTCTGCCTGCCCGAGCATCTGCGTCTGGACCCACCCGCGCTTGCCCGCTTCCTGCATGCCGCCGCCGTGGACGTACTCGACAGCACGCCTTCCCTGCTGGCCGCCATGATCGCCGGCGCCGAATCCTTTTCCGACAACCCGCCCCGTCTCCCCGGCCGCATCCTACTGGGCGGCGAGGCCGTGGAGCCCGGGCTCTGGGACGCGCTTGCCGCCTTACCCCATACCCGCTGCTTCAACCTCTACGGGCCCACCGAATGCACCGTGGACGCCAGCCTGACGCCCATCACCGGGGAAGCGCTCAAACCCCATATCGGCATGCCCATCGCCAACACCGCCCTCTACATCCTCGACCCTCGGCTTCAGCCCGCGCCCCTGGGCGTGCCCGGCGAGTTGTGCATCGCCCGCACCGGTCTGGCGCGCGGCTATCTCAACCGGCCCGAGCTGACCGCCCAATGCTTTATCCCCAACCCCTTTCCCGAGCCCGACAACCCCATCGGCGGCGAGCGCCTCTACCGCTCCGGCGACCTGGCCCGGCGCCTGCCCGAGGGGGACATCGACTATCTCGGCCGCATCGACCATCAGGTCAAGCTGCGCGGTTTCCGCATCGAGCCCGGCGAGATCGAGGCCCTGCTCACCCAACACCCGGCCCTGCGCGCCGCGGTCGTCCTGCTGCGCGAGGATCAGCCCGGACAACCCCAACTCGCCGCCTATGCCGTGCCCCGGCAGCGCCACTCCCCTACCTTCCAGGGCAGACCCCGCTACGCCCTGCCCAACCACCTCGCTATCGTCCACCTCAACCGCAATGAAACCGATTTCCTCTACAAGGAGATGTTCAAGGTCCAGGCCTACTTTCAGCATGGCGTCACCCTGCCCCAGAACGCCGTGGTCTTCGATGTGGGCGCCAACATCGGTCTCTTCAGCCTCTCCACCCATCTGCGCACCAGGGGCGTCCGCTTCTTCGGCTTCGAGCCCAACCCCTTTGTCTATGAATGCGTGAAGGCCAATATGGCGCTCTACCAGGTGGATGCACGGGTCTTCAACTGCGGCCTGGCCGCACAAGACCAGACCGCCGACTTCACCTTCTTCGAGGGCTTCTCCTTCCTCTCCGGACTCTACGCCGACCGCGAGGAGGAGAAGCAAACCGTGCTCTCTTTCCTGGAGAAGGAGCGGCGCGAGGGCCGCGCCGACCTCTCCGATGCCGAGCAGGAATCCATTCTGGAGGAACTCCTGGCCGAGAAGCTCAAGCAACGGACCCTGGAGGTCCGGCTGCGCCGCCTCTCGGAGGTGATGCGGGAACAGAAGGTAGAGCGCATCGACCTGCTCAAGATCAACGTGGAGAAGGCGGAACTGGACGTGCTGCTGGGCATCGACGAGGAGGACTGGCCCAAGATCCAACAGATCGCCGTGGAGGTCCACGACCTGGACGGGCGTTTGGAACGGGTGCGCGGCCTGTTCGAAAGCCAGGGGTACCGGGTGACCGTGGTGCAGGACTGGACCTTCACCGAGGAGACCAAAACCAACTACTACCTCTACGCCATTCGCGAGGGCTACCAACCCGAGCCCTGTCTGGCCCCGATCCAGGCCAGTTACGGCGAGCCGTTGCTGGAGCCGGAGAGCCTGCGCGCCTACCTGGAGCCGCGCCTGCCGGCCTACATGCTGCCCTCCAGCATCACGCTGTTGGAGGAGTTGCCGCTGACGGCCCATGGCAAGGTAGACCGTCGTGCCCTGCCGCCACCGAACAAGGCCGGAGCCGCGGGCGGGCGCGGGCCGGCCAACCGCGTGGAATGGCAGTTATCGGAGATCTGGCGCGCGTTGCTGGGCTTGGAGTCCGTGGGCATGGAGGACAATTTCTTCGAGTTGGGCGGGCATTCGCTGTTGTCGGTGCGGCTGATGGCAGAGATCCGGGACCGTTTCGACGTGAACCTGCCGGTCTCGGCGCTGTTCAGGGGACCGACCATCGCGGGCCTGGCGCGGCTGCTGTCCGAGCGGGAAGAGGCAACGGCCTCACCGCTGGTGGGGATCAAGACGACGGGAGCCAAGAACCCGCTGTACCTGGTCCATGCGGTGGGCGGCGGGGTGATGGCCTATGCGGAACTCGCGCGTCAATTGGATGAGGAACGGCCCTTGTATGGATTCGAGGCGCCGGGCCTGGACGGCCGGGAGGCGCCCTTGGAGCGGATCGAGGACCTGGCCGCGCATTACGTAAAGGCGTTGCGGGCCCATCAAGGGAAGGGCCCCTACCTGTTGGGCGGCTGGTCGCTGGGCGGGGTGATCGCCTTCGAGATGGCGCAACAACTGCGACAAGCCGGAGAAAGCGTTGAAGGTTTGTACTTGCTGGATAGCTGGCTCGCGGTTTGTGGTAAGCAGGACACCGAAGCAAGAATATTGGGCGAATTCGCCATGGATTTCGCGGGGCTGGAACTTGCCGAGGTGGAATCGGTCGCCGCGGAAATCCAAACTTTTGAGCCAGGGGCTCAAAAACAGGCGTTTCTCGCTCGAATCGCGACCATCAAGGGAATGGAAACAAAGGATGACCTGTCTCTGGTTAACCATTTGTTCGAGGTTTTTCGGGCGAACAAGCGGGCCGCGGGCGGCTATCGGCCAAATTCTTACGAGGGTAACTTGACCCTGCTCCGGGCACGCGATAAAAAGGGCGGCGTAGACGGGGACCCGGGGGATCAGGGGTGGGCCGCCGTCCAACCCTCGTTTCGGGGGATCGATGTACCGGGCGATCATTACGGCATCTTAAGCCCTCCTAATGTGCGGGCGCTTTGCGCCACCCTGAACCACCTGCTTTCCGAGGAAGAAACCAGCCCAACATCCAAGTCAGGCTGACCGGATTGCGCAAAGGGAGATCAACCGGGTTTGGAATTGAGCATGGAATGCAAAAGCAGGGAGTGTGCGGGAAAACGCCTTGCCACGAACGGTGACCCCGATCCGACCGCCGGAGACGATCAAGTCGCGGTTGCCGGGGTAGCCGAATCGAGTAGCAGAAAGATACGCGCGGAAGGCTTATGGCCCAGATTGGCGCTTCAAGCCCGCAGGGTTCCGGATGCCGTGGCCCTCGCGGGCGCCCGAGAGGATGGCCGTTCCTTTCGCATCACCTATGAAACCCTGGAGCGAAAGAGCCGGGCCCTGGCCCATCAGCTATCCGCTCGGGGCGTCTACCCGGAAACGCCGGTAGCCATTTGCATGGGCCGCGTACCCGAGGCCTTCGTCGCGATTTGGGCAATTCTCAGATGCGGCGGCGCCTACGCGCCTCTCAGCGCGGGCGATCCGGTCTCCCGCTTAACGAGGTTCGTGAGGGAAGCGGGAATCGGGCTTGTGATTTGTGATGCAGAGAGGGCAAAGGCCTTCGAGGAAGTGGGCATTACCGTCATGATCCTGAACCCACAACGGATGCGAGAGCCAATTGAAGATATCCGTCTCCCTACCCTTTCCGTCCAGGAGAGCAATCTGGCTTACCTGGTCTTTACCTCGGGATCGACCGGCAGCCCCAAGGCCGTTGCCGTGGAGAACGGGTCCCTGCTGCGGTACTGTGAGTCCCTGGCCGGGCATTTGGCGCTGGAGAAGGGGCTCCACTTTGCGCTCGTTTCCACGCTCGCCGCCGACCTTGGCAACTCGGTTATTTTCCCTTGTTTCCTGAGTGGAGGCTGCCTCCACCTGATCTCGCGCGACACCGCGCTCCTGCCGGCATCTTTTGCGGCCTACCTCCGGCGTAACCTCATTGATTTTGTGAAAATGGTGCCCACCCATGTAGAAGCGCTGCTCCAGGGCGCCTCCGCCGCGGAAGTAACGCCTCGCCGCTTTTTGATATTGGGAGGCGAAGCCTGCGGACTGGGTTTGATTCGGGCTATCCAGCAGGGCGGCCAAGCCCGTGTATTCAATCATTACGGTCCAACGGAGGCGACGGTCGGCGTAACCATCCATGAGGCCAACCGCGCAATGGACGCCGCTCAGGGACGGTTTCTCCCGCTGGGAAGGACCTTTCCTCACGCGGAAGCGTATGTGATGGACAGAAATTGCCGCCCAATGGAACAACAGAGCGTAGGCGAATTGTGGCTCGGTGGAGCGGCGCTGGCTCGGGGATACTGGCGCAAACCGGAAGAGACCGCGGAACGCTTTACGCCCCATCCACTTTCCCCGCGCGCCGGCGCGCGCCTTTACCGCTCCGGCGACTTGGCCAGGTGGGATGAACGTGGCTCGCTGGTTTTTTTGGGCCGCTCGGATCAGCAGTTGAAGATTCGCGGCTTCCGCGTTGAATTGCGTGAGATCGAGCGAGCCCTGGAGCGGCACCACCGGGTGACGCGGGCGGTGGTGGTGGCGCGCGACAGAGGCCAGGTGAATCAAGAGAGGTCGGAAACCTATCTGGCGGCTTATGTTCAGACCAGCGCGGTTCGTAAAACGGGATCGCGTGAAGTGGAATGGGAGCCCGGGGAATTGTGGAGATTCCTAGCCGAAAGCCTGCCCTCCCAAATGATCCCCACGACCTTCATGGAATTGGAGCGATTTCCCATTACCCCCAACGGAAAATTGAACCGAAGCGCGCTGCCCAAGCCCCATGTGTGGATAGGGTCAAGCGTTCCCCACCCGCCCCGCAATGAGATCGAACGCCGCTTATGCGCCTTGTGGGAAACGGTATTGAAGGCGCGGCCCATCGATATTCACCAGCACTTTGCCGCCTTGGGCGGGAATTCCCTTTCAGCCGCCCAACTAGCCATTCGCATTCGAGAAGCGTTTCGTATTGACATAAAGCCGGTAGATCTCCTGGAAGGCGCTACCATCGCCCAAATTGCCTCAAAGGCCCTCGCTCTCCCGAACCCTCAGCAATCCTGGAAGATCGCACCCCTCGCCAAACGGGTCTCCACCAATAAGCCCGCTCCGCTGAGTTTTGCTCAGGAACGCTTGTGGTTCCTTCAAAATGCCGATCCGGAGGGGTCTCATTACCATGTTTGCCGCGCTTTTCATTTGCGGGGCCCATTCTCGGTCCTCGACTTTCAAAAGGGCCTCGCCCTGCTGATGCAACGACATGAGTGCTTGCGGACCGCCATCCGGTTGTCAGGAGACCGGCCGATGCAGGAGGTAGAACCTGAGGCAAGCTTATCCTTAACTCTGGTAGACCTCCAAGGACGAAGCGCCAGGAACGGGGCGCACCTTCAGAGGCTTGTCCGCGAAACTTACATACGGGAGTTTTCCCTCGGCCGCGCGCCCCTCGCTCGATTTTTGTTGTGCCGATTGGAGAAGGATCAGTTCCTTTTCATGGCGGTGATGCATCACATCATCTCCGATGGCTGGTCCATGGCGGTGTTCTTACGCGAGCTTAGCAGCGGCTACGGGGCCTCCTCCCGCGATGAAGAGGTTGTGCTGCCAAAGCTCGAATCGCAATATACAGCTTATGCCCGGCAACAGCGACAATGGCTACGGAGCCCCGAATACTACGGTCAACTGGGTTTCTGGCGGCGGTTGCTGGGCCCGGACCTTCCGGTTTTGAGCACGGATCGCACCCGTCCCGCGCGACCCGCTTTTCGCAAGCAGATCCGCGCCGTTCGTATCCCGCGCGCGCTGGCCCAAGACATCGAGAGGTTCAGCCGGCAAATGAGAGGCACACCATTCGTTACTCTACTCTCCGCGTTTCAGGTTTTGCTTTGGCGCTATTCGGGCCAGTCCCTCATTCCCGTTGGCACGGCGTCCGCGAACCGCGACCAAGAGGGGCTCGAACAACTGATCGGTCTCTTTGTCAACAGCCTTACGATCCTAGGGGACCTGAGCCGCAACCCCAGCTTTCGCGAATTTCACGGCCGAGTCCATGCGGCGGCTCTAGACGCCCAACGCAACCAGGATCTTCCCTTCGAGAAGATTGTCGAGGCGTTAAACCCACGGCGAGAAACCGCCATCAACCCGCTTTTTCAGGCAATGTTCCTCTACCACCCGCGCGCCGCCCCCTTTCGCTTGCGGGGAATGCGGGCGGAACCCTTTGCCATGGGTTTCGAAAAGACACTGCTCGACATGATTTTGGTGCTGGAAGAAGAGCCAAGCGGCTTGGAGGGCCATCTTGTTTTCAACGAAGAGGTTTATCTGTCATCCACCATGGACCGCCTTGCCGCAAGCTTCGCCCCTCTTTTGCAAAGCCTGATGCATAACGCGGATGTTCCCTTATACGAACTGGAAACGCCACCCTAGGAGGACAGTCAGCATGCTTGGACAGATTACCAATTCGAGGTCGAACGAGCCGGCAGCATCTCCTACCGGAACTTTCTCGAAGCACAAGGGCCAAATTCTACCAATATGACCAGGAATCAAAAAAATCCCTCAAACTATCAAATTTAAATTTCGTAACAAAGAAGGGCTGTGGTAAAAATCAGAATCCATGTGGTGGGACCCGCACTCTTGGCGACCATTTTTTTGAGATGTGTGACGTTTGTGGAAGGTCTGGCCGGCAGAATCAGGAAAGGACGCCAACCGTGGGAGGATGGAATGGGAATCCCATCCGCAAGGCCTTTCAACATAAGCGTCGTCGCAAAAACAGACAAGCCTACCGGCCTCATGAGGCAGCCGGCGAACCATGGATTTGAGAGGACTCTGACAGATTCAGTCACCGCTTTGGGAGGCCTTTTTAGCCATTCCCCTCCTCGGAGTTGGTTTTGGCGAATCAAAGGCGCCTGTCCAGCTTTCCCTCTGACTTTTGACGAAGGGACGGGGATTCGCAGCCCGATTTTCTCTGACCAACCAGGGCGTCCTTGGGAGTGGCGCGGTATTTGGGGATTTTTTTGCGTTGGGAGCGCTCATTTCCTGGTGTGGAAATTGCTCAAATACGCCTCACCGCCAGGAAGTTACGTAAAAATTTGACATCGGAAATTTTAACTAAAAGGGACAATTGAGAAAAGCAGAAATCGGAGCAGACTACATGAATCCGAGCAAGGAATTGTTGGAGAAAATTCAGGAGTTGAATGTCTCGCTTTGGGTGGAGCGGGGCAAACTGTGCTACGACGCGCCTCATGGAGTCGTGACAGAGGAACTGCTCGCCAAGCTGGCGGAACAGGAGGCCTGGCTCAAGCGGTATTTGATTTCCGGGAATACCCCAACCGAACCCGACTCCCAATCCATGGAGGAAATGGTTCGTCCATCAAAACGCGGACCCCACGCCTTTTCTGTTCCGGTTTCCGGTTCGGTTCCCATCGGCAACCCCAATGACAATTACCGGGTCTATCTGCTCGACCCTTATGGCGATCCGGTTCCGGTGGGAATCTCCGGCGAACTTTGCATCGGCGGCATCAGCCTGGCCCGCGGTTACCTGAACCGACCCCGCCTCACGGCACAAAGTTTTATTGCCGATCCTTTTTCAACGCGGCCTGGACGAAGGCTCTACCGAACGGGAGACCTCGCCAGTTATGGAGAGGGCGGCTTGATCGCCTATTTGGGTCGCCTCGATCACCAGATCAAGATGCGTGGATTTCGTATAGAGCTTGGAGAGATCGAATCCGCCCTGGTCAAACATGCCCACATCAAGACCGCCGTGGTCCTCGTTCACGATGAAAATAAGCATAGCGCGCGCCTGGTTGCCTACCTCGAACCCCAGGCGGACCGTTTTCAGGACCGACTCACAACCGCGGGCCCTTCTCATCTCGATCCGACCGAATGGCGTTATTTCCTGGCCGGCCATTTGCCGGAGTACATGATCCCAGATACCTACCTGATTTTCAAAAGTCTGCCCATGACGGCCAGCGGCAAGGTAGATCGGGCCTCGTTGGCCCGCCAGGACCCGCCACCAGCCGCGGAAACACATGATGGAACCGCGGAAAAGGTCAGGCCCCGCACCCCTTTTGAGCTCATTCTCGCTGAAATCTGGGGAGATCTGTTCCACAAGGCGAGAGTGGGAGTGGACGACAACTTCTTCGAACTGGGAGGACATTCTCTCCTCGCCACTCGCCTGGTTTCCCGTCTCCGCCGGGTATTCCAGGTGGAGATTCCGATTCGCGCTTTATTCGAGAATCCAACTGTCGCCAGCCTTGCAAGGCTACTCGACGGACGAGGGAGGGACTCGGCAAACACCGCGCTGCCCATGCTACCCCGGCCAGGGAATCGCGAAGAGCTCCCGCTCTCTTTTGCACAACAGCGTTTGTGGTTCATCGATCAGATGGAGGCTCACAACCCGATCTACAACATTATCAGCATCATGCGCGTAACCGGAGCCCTTAGCCTCGATTACCTTGAGCGCGGTTTCCAGGCGGTGGTTGCCCGTCATGAGTCGTTGAGAACGACATTCATTCGCGAGAGGGGCGCCCCCAGACTGAAGATCGCCGAAGAAATTCCTTTCGCGGTTAGTTTGGCGGATCTGGAAGGAGTGGAGCCTAGGAAGCGCGAGTCAGCGGCCCTTGCGTTGGCGCGGGCGGAGGCCGGTCACTTGTTCCAACTGGAACATGGTCCCTTGTTGCGCTGCACCCTAATCCGCCTCTGTCCGGGCGATCATATGCTTTTGCTCAATATGCACCATATCGTCTCCGATGGGTGGTCGATCGGAGTGTTAACCTCGGAGGTCGGCAGTGTTTATCGCGCCTTGCTCGGAGACGGGACAGAAGCCTTAGCGCCACTTTCGATTCAATACGGGGACTTCGCGCA
>JBGTRP010000248.1:0-8884 GCA_041940685.1 Acanthopleuribacteraceae bacterium | reverse complement strand
GAGGCCTCTACAACCTGGGGTTTGCTTTTTTGGATGGAGATCCATGCCGGCCATCCCTCGCGGCCGGCGTGATCATCCGCTTTTCCCTGCGCATGTTTTTCTCCTATCGCGGCGCCATGCTTTGGAAGATGCGCGCCGGTATGGGCGACGTGGTATTCGCCCCGTTGTATCAGCTACTGAAACGGCGTGGCGTGAGATTTCGCTTTTTCCATCGTGTCAAACACTTGGAGCTGACCCCCGATGGTTCCGCGGTCGCCTCCATCCATATCGGCAAACAAGCGCAACTGAAACCAGACCGAGAGGACGAATACCGGCCACTGGTAAAGGTCAAGGGTCTGCCCTGCTGGCCCTCGGCTCCAGGGTTCGATCAGTTGGTCGAGGGGCAACGGCTCCAGCGGGAGGGCGTCGACCTGGAAAGCGATTGGAGCGGCTGGCCGGATGTGGAGGAAACGGTTCTCCAACAGGGAACGGACTTCGACCAGGTGGTTCTCGGCATCGGCATTGGGTTGTTCCCCAAAATCTGCACCGCGTTGATGGCGCACAACTCCAGGTTTAAGGCCATGGTGGAGGGCGTCGCCACGGTGCAAACCCGGGCGGCGCAACTCTGGCTGAGGCCAACCCTATCCGAATTGGGCTGGCGCGGCGGCGCGGGTTTGATCGATGGCGTACATGAATCCATGAGCACCTGGGCGGATATGACCCAGGTCGCCGCCGCGGAATCCTGGCCCAGCGGAGCGGTGGGCCATATCGCCTATTTCTGCAATGTCATGCCGGAACCGGAAACGCCCGCCGGTGAAGCGGACCGGGCTTTTCCCGAACGGGAATGGAAACGCGCCCAACGCCAATCCCACGACCTGTTGCAAAACCTCGGCGATTTCTGGCCCGGGGCCACGAGCGCCCCGGACAAGCGGGGCTTGAACCCCGCCCTGCTCGTCGCGGGCCCCGGCGAAAACGCGCTGGAGGCCCAGTTCTTCAAGGCAAACGCCAACCTTTCCGATCGCTATGTTCTGGCCCCCAAGGGCGCCATCCGATACCGTCTCAAGGCGGATGCATCCGGTTTCGACAACCTCTTCCTGGCCGGTGACTGGACCGATAACGGACTCAACTACGGCTGCATCGAGGCCGCGGTCATGTCCGGTAAACAGGCGGCCCGCGCGGTCGCCGACCGGGTCAAAACCCTTTCGGAAGAGTCCTAGTGTTGTGTCAATCATTTAAGCCGTGATGGGGGTTCATTTAGAAATAAAAGAAAAACTCGCGCAAAGACGCATAGCTCGCCAAGAAAATATCTCTCAACCTTCTTGATTTAAAAAAGGTAAATAACTTTTTTCTTTTGCGCCTTGGCGGCTTTGCGAGAGAAAATTCCTGTTCTCGGATGAACACCTATTACGCTTTGCAAACACGTAGTAGACGTGACATGATACTAGGCCAGCTCAGCCAGCCCAGCGGCCCTCGATTTCACGACCCAGCCGCAGACTTTCCCGCACCAGCAACTCGAAGTCCTCGCGTCGGCTGCGGTGGTTGGTATTGGCCACCCGCAGCGCGAAGCGGCCGGCCAGCCGAGTGCCGGAAGGCGCGGCAATGCCGTCCTCCTGCAGCCGCATCAGAATCTCCTGGTTGATGGCGTCCCAATCCGACTCCGGCGCGGTCCGCGGAAGATAGCGAAAGCACAGGATGTTGAGGGGCGCGGGCGCCATCCGTTCCAGGCCGGGCTGCTCGTCGATCAAGCGGGCGAGATGTTGCACATGAGCCACGTTTTGGTCGTGGAGGCGTCCGAGGCGATCGAAGCCGTAGGCGCGAATCTGCGCCCACACCTTGAGCGCCTTAAAGCCGCGCGAAAGCTGGGGCCCGCGGATATTGCTGGAATCCACCATCGCGCCAACGCCGCGCGGCGGCGGCTCCAGATAGCTAGCCGCAACCGAAAAGCTCTTGCGGTGTTGGTCACCGTCCCGGACCAGCACACAACCCGCCTCATAGGGCACGTAGAGCCATTTGTGGAAATCAAAAGCCAGGGAATCGGCGAGTTCAAGCCCGCGCAAGCGCGGCCGCAGGCGCGGCGAAATCGCGGCCAGGGCGCCAATGGCGCCGTCCACGTGGAACCACAACTTCTCACGGCGCGCGATTTCGGCCACGGAAGTCAGATCGTCCATGGCCCCGGTATTGACCGTGCCCGCGCTGGCCACGACCGCAATGGGAATCCTGCCGGCCGCACGATCTTCCTCAATCATGGAAGCCAGCGCATCCACTCGGATGCAATAGGCTTCATCCACCGCAACCTTGCGCAAATTTTCCCTGCCCAGGCCCAACAATTGCACCGCCTTGTCTACCGAGGAATGCACCTGTTCGGATGCATAGACCGTGGGTTGGCCATCGAGGCTTCCAAGCCCACGGCAGCGGACATCCCCACCGGCCATGGCGTCCCTGGCGACCGCCAATCCGATGATATTCGCCACCGACGCCCCACTGGTGACAATGCCGCTCGACCCTTTCGGGAATCCAAAGAGATCCCGCATCCAGGCCAAAACCTGGGCCTCGACGCGGGTAGCGGCGTCGTTAAAGATTCCCGAGCTCGCGTTGACGCCGGCAGCGAGCATGTCCGCAATCATGCCGACCGTGGTTCCGGTGCCGCATACCCAACCCCAAAAGCGGGGATGCGCATGGCCCGCGGGATAGGGCATGACATGATGCAGCATATCTTCGACCACCGCTTCTTCGCCCAGTCCCTCCCGGGGCGCTGGTGAGGAAAGAAAGGCTTCCGTGATCGCGGGAACCGGCCGCCAAACGGGTTTATCACGAATGTTTTTTTGAAAATCGAGCACCTGGTCAAGCGCGGCGTGGGCCGCTTTTCGAACCGCGGGCCAATTCGTGGGATCGAGGCTCAAATCGCCTCCCAACTCGGTTTCCGGGAGCATCGCCAGTAACCTGTCCATGATTCCTCCTTTTGAGCGCTCGAGTGGCGCAACATGCGAGAGACTCTGAACCCAGAAATTGTAACGATTTAATTTAGGTCACAATTTCCCACAAATTCACGGAAGAGTCGCATGGCGCCAACCTCGGCACATCACATCTTTTGTAACATTAGTGCTTGAAAAAGATAGAGTCAATTGTTATATTGTCACCATGACAATATGGAAACCCACCCTTCTCGATGATGTTCCCCGGTACCGCGCCATTGCCGACGCCATTGCCCATGACCTGGCCGAGGGCCGTCTACGGGCCGGCGACCGCCTGCCGCCCCACCGCGATTTGGCCGATGCCCTGGGCGTTACGGTTGGAACGGTCAGCCGCGGTTATGCCGAGGCCGAACGGCGCGGTTTGACCCGTGGCGAGGTGGGGCGGGGCACCTTCCTCAGCGGCGCTTCGAGCCTGGACCCCTGGCCGGAGCCCGCATCCGACAGCGCCATCGTGGATCTCAGTCTCAGTCTGCCGGTGTCATTGCCCGAGGAGGGAA
This sequence comes from Acanthopleuribacteraceae bacterium, assembly GCA_041940685.1. Lineage (GTDB taxonomy): Bacteria > Acidobacteriota > Holophagae > Acanthopleuribacterales > Acanthopleuribacteraceae > JBGTRP01. The sequence continues at coordinate 5,436 of JBGTRP010000248.1, read as the reverse complement.
GAGCCCTCGCCGAGACGCTACGGCAGATCGGCTCCGATGGAGGGGCCGACGCCTGCCTCGCCTACCAATCCCAATCGGCAAATGCCCATCAACGTTCGATCGCCTCGACCTGGTTGAAGCAGTTGGGCCTTTCCGTGGGCGCGGATGAGGTTCTGGTGACAGCAGGTTCGCAACATGCCCTGAACGTAGTGCTATCGGCCTTGTTTCAGCCCGGCCAGGTCGTTCTCACGGAAGCGCTCACCTACCCCTCCATCAAAAGCCAGGCACGGGCATTCGGGATCCGCTTGCGGGGCGTTGAAATGGATGAGGAAGGCATGTGTCCGGACGCGCTGGAGCGCGCCTGCCGTCTCGAACCCCGGCCCGCGGGCCTCTATCTGGTTCCCACGCTTCAAAATCCCACCAGCGCCATTTTGCCCGAGGAACGCCGGCTTGCCTTGGCGCGGGTCGCCGAAAACCAGGGTCTTTGGATCATCGAGGACGATGTCCATGCTTTTCTGCCCGCCGAGTCGCCCACGCCGATCGCGGTTTACGCGCCCGAGCGGACCCTTTACCTTGCCAGCGTCGCCAAATGCTTGGCGCCGGGGCTGCGCACCGGTTTCCTCGCGGCGCCGGCCGCATTGCGGGCGCGCTTGCTGAGCGGAATTCACACCAGCATGTGGATGCCGCCGCCGCTGATGGTGGAAGTCACCACCCGCTGGCTAGCCGACGGCACCGCGGAGCGACTGATCGCGGCCAAGCGGCGGGAGACCGAAAGCCGCCAGCGTTTGGCCCAACGGGTCCTGGGAGAGCATCGCCCGCGAGCCCATCCTTCCGGTTACCAGATCTGGTTGGAGCTGCCCGAACCCTGGCACACGGATGAGTTTGTCGCCCGCGCCCGGGAACGAGGGGTCATTACCGTGGGCGCCGGGGCCTTCGCGGTCAGCCGGACTTATGTGCCCCAAGCGGTTCGTTTGTCGATCGGTTTGCCAACCCGCCCCGCGCTGGAGCGAGGTCTGACCACCATCAACGAAATTCTAAACGGACACGCGGCGCCGACATACTGAACGAGTGCAAAATAATGAAGGGCTCTCAACCCTGGTAGATCTGGATCAGGTTGCCGCAAGTGTCTTCGAATACGGCTATGGATGGCATGCCCTCTCCGCATTTAGTTGGCGCTCCACGGAAAACCACACCCAGGCGGTCAGGGAAATGCCGGCCTCAAGGAGTGCTTTTTGATAGGTTTTGGCGGCCTCGATGCCCATGGGCTCCAACACCAACTCGATGTCTTGCGGACCCTCCGGAGAGACCAGGGTCAGCCATTTGGCCTCACCCATGGGGATTTCGGTATAGAGCCGCAGGGCTTTATCCTGGTCATCGACCAACAGGCTCGCGAGTTGTATCTTTATTGCTAGTTAATATATGGGAAATGGCAACCCAAATCAAGGGTTAAATAACTACAAAACTGCGCTCTTTGGACAAGTAGGCTGAATTACTTCATTATTAAAAATAGTATCAATAGTTTAAGGAATCCAGCGCCTCCCAAGCACGAACACGGATATTATTCGGGCCTGAACCTGTCGCCTTTTTAAACTCTTGCCTGGCCTCATCGATCTTATTTTGCCGAAGAAGTATCTTCCCTCTTACAAGGTGGAACTCATTTTTGAATTTGCCTAATTTAGTTGGTCGATTAATAATATCCATAGCATCTTCGTCACGCCCGCACTCTAGAAGAGCTAAAGCGTATTTAGGATATGTTCTAATAAGTTTTTGGTCATTATCGATTTCTTTTTCAAATAGGATTGCTTTTTCAAACTGAGTTATGGCTTCATCTAGCCTATTTTGTTTTTGTAAAACCTCTCCTAATCTATAATAGACTTCTGGGTTTTTCTTATCAACATGCAGCCATTTCCTGTAGGCTTCTTCAGCAAGGTTAAAATTCCCTTTTAGATGGTAAGACTTTCCTAAACCTTGCAATACAGCACCTGAGTCTGGGGCAATTATCTCTGCTTGGAGAAAAACTTTAAGGGCTTCATCCACCAGTCCGTGATTTTGCATTGCTCTACCTAAATTTAAATATGGTTCCACATCTTTTTTACCTGGTATTTTTGTCGCCTGAACAATATAATAGACTCCTTCACAAAAATTATTTTGATACAGCAAAATTAACCCTTTATTATAATATGGCCTCCGATAAAAGGGATCTATTTTTATTGCGCGATCAAACTCCTCTAAAGCATCTTCAAATTTAGTTCTCCTTGCCAAGTAAATTCCGTTATAGGTAATCGCCTTGGCATTATTGGGCCTAAGGTCCAACGCTTCATCTATCTTTTCCTTTGCTGCAAACAATTTATCCCTTAGTTCCTTTGGCGGAAGTATTCCTGGCTGTGCTTCTATTTTGCCCCCAACAGCACCCATTTTTTCCCATGCTCCATCCAAAAGGATTTCTACTTTTTGATCTTCTGCTTTTCGTTCTAACCATATAGACCGAAAAGTACTAATTGTTGCTGATATCCCGCCCAAGACACTAATCAAAACTACTGCTTTGTGCCAGACCTTCCACTTCCTTCTTCCCCGCGGGATTTCAGGCTGAGCTCTTGGATCTTGATTTTCTGTAGTCTCCATTTCTTGAAGCCCTCTCACCCTGCATTTTATTGGCCCAAAGACAGGCTCCTACTAATTAGTGTGGATTTAATGATCGTTTTGGCTCATATCAAACTTCGTTTAGCAGAGTTTTTTGAACGAGAAAGTTTCTTAAACTACGAACTTCGGACCCTTTCCTCTGGTTGGGCCACACCCCAACCCATTGAGGTCTGTAGATGCTAGTTGCGCGGCCTTATGCAACAAGCACCAAGCCAAATTGGGTTCTGCAGTTCTCTTTTTTGTGGCTTGCCGCTTGAAGCTAAATCCTTACCCCCAACAGGGTAATGTCGTCGAGTTGGGCCTCTTTGCCCTGATGTTTTTCCAGCTCCGCGTTCAGGGCGCGCTCCTGGGACGAGATGTCGAGCGCCGCGATCTCGCCGAGGAATTTCTTCAAGCGGCGCGACCCGTACTTCTTTCCCCTGGGGCTCACCTGGTCCGCGAAGCCATCGCTGCTCAGGTAGAGATGGTCGCCCGCGCGGATGTCGATTTCCTGCTGGGTAAAGGGCCTCGGCGTTTTTTTGCGGCGACCGCCCACCGGTTTGCGGTCGCCCTTGAATTCGATCAGTTTCCCACCCCGCGCCAGGTACAGCGGCCGCCGCGACCCGGTGAAGGACAATTTCCTTTCTTCCGGGTTGATGCGACAGAAACACAAATCCATTCCATCGCCGGATTCCTCGCGGCCCTCCTGCTTGAGCGCATCGCGGATCATGGCGTCCAACTGGCGCAAAACCTCTGCCGGTTCGGTCACCTTTTGTTCCCGTACAATCTGGTTGAGCAGGGAGTTGCCCATCATGGAGAGCAGCGCGCCTGGTACGCCATGTCCCGTGCAATCCACCACGGCCACCAGAATCTCCTCCTCGGTGTTGCTGAACCAGTAAAAATCGCCGGAAACCAAATCGCGCGGCCTGAACAGCACAAAGGATTGCGGCAGGGAGGCGCGCAGGTCGCCCAAATCGGGCAGGATCGCCTCCTGGATATGCTGGGCGTAGCGAATGCTGCTCAAGAGTTGTTCGTTCTTGCGGCGCAGTTCCAAGGTCCGCTCGGTCACCTTTTGTTCCAGCAATTCACTGTACTTTTCCAGGTCGGCATAGAGCCCGGCGTTTTCGATGGAGATCGCGGCCTGGGAGGAGAGCAATTTGAGCACCTCCAGTCGATCCGGGGTAAAGGCGCCGTTAGTGAGGTTGTTCTCCAGGTAGAGGATGGCTTTCAACTGGCCCTGCTTGAGAAGCGGGGTGCATAACACGGATTTGGGGCGCACCCTGCGAATATAGGAATCGTTGGCAAAGGTGCCCTCTGTGCTGGCGTCGTGCAGCACCACATCTTTTCGGGTGCGCAACACATACTGCAAAACCGCGCGGGGGAAACGAGGTTGATCGGGCTCCCCATCTTCGGCTTCCTCAAGCAGGGGAAGCGTTGGGTTATCCACCTCGGCCTCGGCTTCCACCACCAGGGAGCCTTCCCGTTCCATGATGAGAAACCCGCGCTGGGCGCCGGCGTTCTCGATGGCGATCCGCAACATTTTGTCCAGCAACTTTTCCAGCACGATTTCGCTGGAAAGCGCTTCCGCGGCCTGCATGACCGAGGCCAGGTCCAGCACCTCGTCGGAACCCTTATCGCTGGTGCTGGTAATCGGTTGGCTGGCGCCCAAAGAGGTCAACGTTTGGCGTGAAGCCCCGAGGGTGGCAAACTCGGGGTAGCGCTCCTGCAGGTGACGCACCTTGGCCTGCGCTCCCCAACGCTGGTAGGCGTTTTGGGCGTTGTGAAGGTAAAAACGGCCTATTTGATCGCGCTTCCGCTGGAAATGGAATTGGGCGGTGAGCTCATAAGCCAAAGCCTCTTCAAGGAGCGCATCGCTCTGCCGGGCCCCGGCGCCCGCCCGTTCATAGAGCTCCTGCGCCTCCGCGTCCCGGCCCGCCACGCGGGCGCGTTCGGCCTCTACCAGGTCGTACTTGTGGCGGTGGTTCATGGGCGCGACCGCAGCCCATTTTTTCAGCTTCTTTTGGTTGGCCTTGACCCGGGCCCCAAAGGCCGACCTTGTCTTCTTTTCCATGACGGCGAGACGGGTCAGGGAATCGAAAAAATAGAAAAAAGGGATCAGCATTTTGCCCGCGCCGCTCTCCATAAAGCTTTCCGCCTTGGCCGCGAACTCAAGGGCCGGCGCGTATTGTCCAAACAGGTATTTCAGGCTGAGCTTGTGGAAATAGAGGCAGAAGTTGGCCAGCCGGTCCTTGCCATCGCGGTGGAAATCGGCCATGTCCTCCTCGTCGTAGCTGCTGCCGATAAGAACGGTAGGATCCGCGGCCCTGCCCATCATGTTCAACACGGCCTGACGGCATAAATCGGTGTAAGTGACCGCCATTTCCTGCTTAAAGGCGTTGATGGCGTTGCCCAGGCCATTGGCCAGCTTGACGGCGCTTTCCAACGGGTCAGCCGGCTGGTAATAGAAAAACGTTCCCTGGCTGTAGATGATGCCGAAGATAGAGCCGAGGGCGAACAGCAGCCGTCCCTGATCGGCCGTGACCAAAAAGTCGGGCAAAACGTGAAGCGGCCGCCGGTTGCCCAGCTGCGCCTGGGCCTGCGTGTATTGCTCGTATTGCTGCAAAGCAGAGGGCGGCGCCCCGGCGGTCACAACCAGAGCCGTTAACCGGTGGGGATCATGCGTCGACACCAGCATTGACTCGCCTTCGAAGAGCGATTGATTGGCATCAGGCACCCCCAGCACCTCCAGCCGCACCAGATGGCTCCCTCCCTCGGGCAGTCGGGCTCTATCCAGGTTCCAGGAAGGAGTGGCCAGCTGGAAAAGCTGCTGGCGTCGGG
>JBGTRP010000247.1:0-8896 GCA_041940685.1 Acanthopleuribacteraceae bacterium | reverse complement strand
GGGGATCCTCAGGGCCGGAGTCCGTTCCCACCCAGACCTCGGTCATGGCGCCTTCACTATTACAGATGACGGCATGGGAGCCGAATCGGGCCTGAAACTTTTGATGGTCCAGCCAACGTCGGACCGTGGGGTCCGCGGATTCCCGCAAGCGCTTCAAAGCGGCCTGATCGACCAATTGCAAGGGGATCGCGGACAGAGAGGCATCCTGACTGAGGATATTCATACAACGCCTTTCCATTTCAAGTTGGTGGGGATCGGCTTCCAATCCCTGTCAGTCCATTGTAACCCTGGCCTCCTGTTAAAGTAAATTGCGTCAGGAGAAACCCTCCCGAGGAATATAGCCAATGGAGAAAGCCGGTCGATGAACAGAATGAACCGATGGCTTTTCGAAGGTCGGCCTCTGGCCGTCCCGTCTCCCTTGGTGGCTTGGATATGTCCTTGATTCCAAGTGGTTTTTCAACGAGAATGTGTGGAACGCGCCCATCTTGGCAAGGAAAAACATGTTAACCGGGTTTCAAATATCAAAATGCGCGATTTTGGCCGATCCCAGGGATCCTGAGAAAACGGAGCTCATCCGTAAAACATTCAAACAGCTTCAGCGGGAACTTGAACGAGAGGGGATAGAGACCGAATCCTTTATCAATGTCCCGGTTGCCGAAATTCAGCCCCATGCCGATACGCAATTGTTCCTCGTGCTGGGCGGTGACGGGACCATGATCCATTTTGCCGCGCGGTTGAACCAGTGTCATCTTCCCTTTTACGGTTTGAACTACGGCAATGTGGGTTTCATGATGAACAACCCTCGGGAGGGTTTGGCCAGCCACGCCCGAAGAATCAAGCGGGGAGAGTTTGCCATGTGGGAGTTTCCCGTGCTGCGAGTGCGGGCCGTGGACCACAAGGGGTATGTCCACGAGGGCGTGGGTTTGAATGACATTTATCTTCAGCGCATGACGCCCCAATCCTGCAAGGTGAATATTATCCTGGGCGGGTCTCCCCTGGACATCAACCCCTTACTTTGTGATGGCGTGATCGTGGCGACGCCCCTGGGCTCCACCGCCTACAATTACAATGTCAATGGGTCCCTGGTGGCCATCAACACGGCGGTGCTTACCTTGACGCCAGTGGCCTCACACCGTTCCTGCCCGGTCAATTGCATGATGTTGCCGCTTCATACCACCATTCGGTTCGATCTGCTGGAGCCGCTGAAACGGCGGGTTCAGGTGGTCAGCGATGGCCAAAGCCATGGCGACCTAACCTCCGCCGAAATCAGTGTTTCTCCCTTCAAGGTCCGGCTCTGTTTCGATCCGGAATCCTGTCAAAACCTACCCATGCGCTTCATCAACAAAGCCTGCCGTTAAGGAATTTGGGGCCAGGCCATCAAAGGGCCCTCGCCCAAAGGTTCAATTGGGGCCAGGCCATCAAAGATCGTCAGCGAAAAACCCTGGCGGTGCATTTGGGGCCAGGCCATTTTGGGAGGAGCAGGAAGGCGAATGTAGATGGCGCCAAGTTAGGGCTTAGGGTTTTTGGATGGGCTCGTCTCCGGCTGGAAGGATATCGCAGAGTGTGATTTTGATATCCTCGCTGGCATCCACAACGACCAACCAACCTTCCAGCGCGTCCAGTCCGCCTCGCTCACCCAAGCTCAGATTAAAAGCGGCCAGGCGCTCCCCTCTTTCATCGATTATGTGAGACTCGATCCGGCCGGTCCAGGGAAGGTGCCGCCAAATGATGAACCGATTGCCGCGAATGGGGGCCAGGCCGTCGTAGGCCGGATGTTGATCGGGAAATGCAAGTTGATTTTTGGGATCCTCAAACCATGGGGCCCGCGAAAAGCCCCGCTTGTCTTCCGGCAGAACCTCACGGGAAAGCCCCTGGAAACGAATACAACCTAGTTTGTTTCCATCCGTATTGTATTTGCAAAAGACAGGCGATTCCGTATAGCCCAAGAGGAACTGATTGCTGCCCGCCTCACCATAAAAAGTAGCCTGGGGAAGGAAGGCATGCATGACCCATCCCCCGTCCTCCTTGCGCGACCATTTTTTTTCCGGATAGGCAATCATGGTTTTAATAGGTCGCCAGTCGCGTGCGTCCTCATAAAGAACCACCTTGGTTTGGTCGCGGTGGTTTTCGTGCATTACCAGGCATTTTCCACCCTTCATTGCGTGGAACCCGGTGATTCGTCCGGGGAAATGGAAGCTTTTGGTTTCCACGAACTCGCCGTCCAGAAACCAATGCACCTTGCTGGTGCCGCCATCAACCACGAATATGTACTCGCCGTCGAAACCCATATAGGCGAAGCCGGGCCAAGGAAACTCAAACTCACCGGGACCCTGGCCTTTGCGGCCGATGCGCTTCTCGAAACGGCCCTCTCTATCCCAGACGAATAGTGCGCGCAGGCCGCCATCCAGCAGATAAAACCGATTTTTCTCGCCGCGCACCAACGCTCTCGGCCATTCGAGGCTCTCCTCGTAGGCCGGCAATGAAAGCGTAATTTTTGGAACGATGCTCGACTCACCAATACAGATCAACAGCAGCGGCCACAGCATGTATTCTCCTCGGATACAAACGCCGGAAAGGGGCCCGAACCCGCCGGCTAGGTTCCAACCTCCGCCTGAGTGAATTCTAGAAAGAGATAGTAGCATTTCCTATGGCGATTTTTTCATAGTTTTTTTAATTTATCATGTAGATTGTAATCCCTGTGTAAAGTTAACCGTTTCTGTCAACAAGAAATACGTTTGTTGATTGCGCCCCACTAATGAGGCTTATTCTCGGTCAGAGCCGCTTTCAAGCGTTCGGGGGGAGGGGGTCTGGTCTCATGGCTTTGGATTAGGGTTGTGGGGCGTGCCGATTTTCGCCTCGGGCTCGTAAAGGATTAAAGGATTGCCATCGGGGTCCTGCAAAAAAGATTCTTTTCCGTGATCCTCATATTTGATGTCGGAGAGCGGGAAAAGGTCTCCGATAGCTTCATGGGTGCGAACCAGGTCGCCTACCTCCAGACAAAGCTGGAAACCATTGCTCCCCTTGCTCTTTGGTCCCTTGTTCTGCCAGATGACGAGGCGGGTATTTCCAATGGAAAAGGCTATCCAGCGATCGGGTTTGCCCCCGACCGGCTTGCCTAGAACTTGTTGATAAAAGTTCGACATTTCCGGAAACCGGTTGGTGGGAATGCCGAGGATCGCACGAGTTGGGTTTAGCATGGCTGGTTTTTTATTTGCCGATGAAGCGCTACTTAGATTTTCAAGCCTAGCTGAAATTATTTTTCATGCCAAGCTGGAAAAAATAACCAAGCACGTAAATGACCCTTGTAAGGTGGCGATTCTTGACGGGGTTCGAATTGGAAACCGATAATAGGAAAGTAGGCTGGGAGGCATTCATGTCGGACCATGATTGGGACTGGACACAGAACCAGGATTTGAAGTCAAAGGTGGAATCGATTCTCACCAAGGGGGAACGAGTGGCTGGCGTGGCCATGCAAAATGCCATCAACTCTCCGGTGAAAAGGGATTTTGCCCTGGTAACCAATCGCCGATTTATCATTTTCCGGCCCAAGTTGTTCGGAAGAATGGACTTGGTCGACTTCCTCTGGCAGGATATCGACAATGTGAGCGTGAGCACCCAGGTGTTAGGCGCGACCCTGGTCGTGCGCGTCAAGGGGAATACCCGGGATATGCCCGACCATATGTCGATCGCTGGTTTGGAAAAAGATCAGGCGCTAAAACTCTACGCCAAAGCCCAGGAATTAGAGGAACAGTGGCGCGAAAAGAATCGAGTCCGGACCATGGAGGAAGAGCGCGCCCGGGCGGGTGGCGTTTATTTGGGGGGCCACGATAGGGGCGCCTCACCCAGCGGCGCCGGCAGCGGCAACAACCTTTCGGTAGAGGTGCGTTTGACAAAGCTCAAAGCGCTGCACGCCAAGGACTTGATCACCGATGCGGAATACGAATCGCGCAAGGCGCAGATTATTTCCGAGTTATAAGCCGGTCAGGGTGTTTTCTTGAGAATGTAGAAACCGGAAGCGGTTTCCACGGGTTCTTGACTGATGGCGCCGGGTTCGAGTTGACCGAAGGCAATCTCAATTTCTGGTTCCTGGTAACCCTTGAACCACAGCGGTAACACGCCGCCGCGCATGGCAAAAGGCCCGTCTGAGTTTTCCTTGGCAAGCGTTTCAAATAAGGAAGGATCGGTTCGTAGCTGGCCGGCTAGCTCATCGGCAAGCGAAGCGGCCGCGGCCCTTTCGCGCGTGATCTGGTCGGAGGCGCGCTTTGCTCCTTGATAACAGATCCATATCCGGGCGCCCGAGCGTTGTTCTACCTTGATCCGCCTGAGCAGGGCCAGGCCCGTGGGGAGAGCCACCACATCGCTCACGCTATTGTAGTCCAGCGATTTCAGCACCTCGATCATGCGATCCGTGATCACTCCGTCACCGGGCTTAAATACGCCCACGAATCCACTGCTTCCCCGAATATCTCCCCGCTCTGCAGACAGTTGAGAAAAGGGGAGGATCTCCAGATCCGATTGGATTTTTTCGATTAAGGCTCGCGCCTGCGCCTCGGTGCGTTGGTAGGCGCTTGGGTCGGTGACCCTACGAATGGGCTCAACGCCATCGTATACGATCAGAATTTGATAGGCGCCATAGTGTTTCGCCCGCATGGGGTTTCTACGGATAAGATGGTAGCCAAAAGAGGTTTTCACCGGGCTGTCCGCGATCTGACCTGGTTCAAGCTTGCGCAGAGCGGCCTCGAACGCGGGTGTCATATCGCCCTTGCGGAATACGCCCAGACTCCCCCCGAGGACCGAGGACGGGCCGTCCGACTCCTCGCGCGCGAGCGCCTCAAAAGATGCGGGGTCGCTTTGTAAGCGGCCGAGTAACTCCTGAGCCTTGGCGAGCGCTTCTTTTTTCGATCTTCTGATTCCGGGTTTCGCTTTGTCGGCGTTTTTATAGGCCACGATGATATGGGATGCCGCATAATCCCCGTGAAGTTCGAAGTACTGATCTGCCTCCGGGTCGGGTCCGCCGTCGCCAGCCCGGGCGAGGAGGCCCAAAACCAAGATTTGCCAAAGTAAAAAACCGGTCAGGCTCCGTGAATTCATGTATCCCCACCTCTCTTGGTTCCTGGGCTCGTGAAAGCCAAAAAATCTATTGTAACCCAAATGGAATGTTTGAGCCTTTACGCCATCCATTTGCTGCTTTTCTTCATGGAAATCTAATCTCCAGATAGATTGATGATCACGTTGTTTTATTGGTTTTTCAGGAACATCTAATTTCTAAGTTGAGTTCTCCCAAAATTGTTGGTAGTCGTGGATAAAAGCGGATTGGGAGTGCTAACGATTTTTTTGAAAAAGTGTTACCATCTCAGGTGTTAGGGCTGGAGTGAAGGAGGTTGTGGCGTGGAAACACCCCAATTGATCGAGGGATTGAAAGCCTGTGTGATGGAGATTCCCCGTTTGAGGAAGATTCAGGAGGGATTCCACAATCCCCATGTCAAGGCGTGGAAGACCAAGCTGGAAGAATTGCTCCACCGGGGCGGGACCACCTGCGAAAAAACGTTGTTCTCCCTGCGCAAAATGAAGTGCGCCATGAGCGGGAGCGAGTTCGTCAAGTTACAAACCTATATCAATCAATTGGATGCGCTGGAGCGCAACCTTAAGCAGACCATTCAGACGATTCAGGTTTTCGGACGCCCCGAGGATAAGGAAAAGCTACCCATTTGGGGAAAACCCAAAAGCCAACAGCTCGCGGCCGGCCACCTGCGTGTGGGAGATGAAGAGGTTTCCACCGACGCCATTACGATCCACGAGGTGTTGGATTGTCTGATCTCTTTGGCTGAGGATTCCAATTCTCTCACCGACAATATGCGGCAAACGCTTATCAACCACCTGCGCCAGATTATCGATGACGACCTGCTCCAGCCGTTTCTGAGCCAAAATATGGACGTGTTGTTGGGGCATTGGCCGGAATTCCAGACGAAGTAGGGGCCCTCGTGTCGGGCCATGAGGCAACTCGAAACCATTCTTCGGGATGGGCCCCGCGGGAGAGAGATGCGGTTTGTCTCTCCATCGTGATTCCGGTCTTCAACGAGGAGAGTTGGCTGGAGTCGGTGCTGTCGGAGGTCCACCGCGAATTGACAAGCCTTGAGCCCTTGTCCTATGAGGTTTGGATCATCGACGATGGTTCAACCGATGGCACTTGGTCGCGGATTGAGCTAATGTCGCGGGAAAGGCTATGGTTGCACGGGCTCCGGCTCAGTCGAAACTTTGGCAAGGAGGCGGCGCTCGCTGCCGGATTGGAGCATGCCGCGGGTGAGGCGGTTATCGTAATGGATGGCGACCTGCAACATCCGCCCGCGTTGATTGGGGATATGGTTTCTATTTGGCGCCGAGGCGATGCCGATATCGTCGAGGCGGTTAAGAATGACCGCGGCAAGGAGCCATTTTGGCATCGCCTCCGCGCCGCGCTTTTTTACAAGCTACTCAGCGGCATTCCGGGAACCGGTCTCAATGGAGCGACCGATTTCAAGCTGCTTGATCGCAAGGTGATTGAGGCATGGCGGCGAATGGGAGAACGCAATATCTTTTTTCGCGGAATGGCTGCTTGGCTTGGGTTCCGGCGGCGTGAAATCGCTTTTTCCGTCCCCCGAAGAGCCGGCGGCCGGTCCCGCTGGCCGCTGTTGCAGTTGATTCGTCTGGCGGTTACTGGAATTACCTCCTTTTCTTCGCTTCCCTTGCAGATCACTACTGTTATCGGTGTCCTTTTCCTTTTGTTTTCATTGCTTTTGGGGGGCCAGACCCTGTACATGAAGTTTTCCGGACAGGCGTTTTCAGGATTTACCACCGTCATCCTCCTGTTGCTGATTTTGGGAAGCTGTATTTTGATCTCAATAGGTATCCTGGGAATTTACATCGCCCGCATCTACGAAGAGGTGAAAGGGCGGCCCCGTTATCTTGTCCTTGCGCATACGCGCACAGGAGGCGAACCTCCCGAGAATGAGGGTCCCTAACAGGAAAAGCCACGACTTGGGGCCTTCGACCGGGCGTTCAGGTAGAGGCGTCCCGGACTTTTTACACGTGGTAAGATTTCCATGAGTCTGGGACGAGCCGGAAACCTTTTCCCATGGCGGATGGGTTTCCATGCCCAAACGCTTGGGCCTAAACAATTGCTGCATTTACCCCCTGGTCTAGCTCCATAACCAGGGCGATCCGGGCAATTGAGGTTTTGATTTCGGCTTTGCCGGTATCCTCAATCCTTTTTCAGAGAGTCCCCGTGAAAAAAGGCACGATTTCTAATTCCGGCAAGCCTTGGAAATGGGGCAAGAAAGATCTTGGAGCCGGCCTTGCCCTGCTGGTTTTGGTCTCCATCCTGGTATTTGGTTTGGCTCGAACCACTTCTGACTGGTGGTTTGAAGACGACACCTGGCATTTGGCTTTTGTTCGGGATCATCCGAACCCCATCGGTTATTTCACCGAGAGGGAACTGATTCGCGAGGTAAGCGTGGGGCATGCGGTAACGCCTTGGTTTCCTTTTACCTTTTGGATTGATCGCCAGGTTGCGCCACTTTCTCCGCGGGTCGCATACATCCACTCGGCCCTTTCCTACCTGTTGGCCGCGCTCCTTTTATATTGGGTATTGGCGCACTGGATGGGTCGGTCGCATGCGCTGGGCGTTGCTTTCCTTTGGACCTTGATGCCCTCCTCGATTGTCACGGTGGAATTTCTGTCCACGCGCCATTATTTGGAAGGGCTGATTCTCTCCCTTGTAAGTTTTTGGATGGCCTGCCGCGCGGTAAATTCTCCCAATGGAGAAGGGCGTGGTTATTACTGGGCCGCCGCGGTTTTTTACCTTTTGGCATGCACCACGAAGGAGGTTTACGTCAGCAGCACCTGGTTGCTGGTTACCGGCATCTTTGCCTGGCGCAGAAGGTTCATTGCCGTGGGAGGTATGTTCTTGAGTGGCCTGGTATATGCGCTTTACCGCTTTTGGGGAATCGGTTCCTCCATGAAAAGCTTTAACGATTCTTCTTTGGAGGTTTATCATCTTTTCCTGGCGCGCTTGCCCATAATGTTTACGGGAAACCGGGGAGGGTATTTGATTTTCGGGCTGATGCTGGCCGTCCTGATTTGGTTGTTTTTGAAACGAGCAATCAGCCGGGGGCCTTTCCTGTTCTTTGTCGGGAATCTGGCGGTGGCGCTGATTACCATTCTGCCGGTTTCCGTGTACATAACCCATGCCTATGAGTCGCTGGGAACTTGGTATCGGTTGGTTTTTCTCATCAATACCCTTTTATTGGCCATGTTTGGCTGGTTGGTGTTTCGTCTTGGGAAACCCATGCTTTCCTTGGGCTTAGCGGTGTTGGCCTTGGCATTCATCTTTCAGGGCGGAAGGGAGGCCACGATTCGCTGGGACCGGTGGAAGGTTGAAAACTATAAAGATGCGCGTTTTTATTTGGATTACCCTGACCGCCTTCTGTTCACACGATTGTCAGCTCCCTGGTTCATTTACGGTGTGCATCAGGTCTACCAACCCGATTTGCCCATGCACTTTCTTTCCTGGCGCGTGGATAACGGAACCAAGAAGGACTACATTCTGCGTCAAACGGAACAATTTGAGGAGATTTGGGTGAGGAGGGGAGAGTCCTACGAGCCGGAAACTGAACTACTGCAAACCATTCGCGCCAACTGCCTCGAAGGCGTTCACCCTCTGGACAAAGCCAGGCCCTCGCCCGAGTTGGATTGATACGGAGTGGCCATGAGGATGATTCCAAGACCGTTGAAGAACAATCCGCATTGTCTGTTAGTCGCCGTTGGAATCCTACTTGTTTGGACGCATTCCTTCCCTCGCATAGGTAGGGTCATGGAGCCGGGGTTGGACCCCTCCTACCGTTTGGCCTTCAACTACTTT
>JBGTRP010000246.1:0-8897 GCA_041940685.1 Acanthopleuribacteraceae bacterium | reverse complement strand
TGATGTCGTTGGCGCCTCAAGAGCACGCGGCCCTGCTCAACATGCACCACATCAATTCCGACGGCTGGTCCGGCGCCATTTTCCTGCGGGAAACCGCCTACTTCTACCGTTGCTTCACAACCAATACCCCGCCAGAGCTCGCGCCTTTGAAGATTCAGTACGGCGACTTCGCCGCATGGCAGCGGCGCTGGTTGCGCGACGCGGAGTTGGAGCGTCAACTCGATTTCTGGAAATCACAACTAATTCACAACTCATCCGTATTGAGCCTTGCCACGGATCACCCTCGGCCCAGGGCCTGGAGCTTCGAGGGCGATGTCCAGGGGTTTTCCATACCAGCCGACACCACGCGATCCCTGAAAACGCTGTGCCGCAAAGGAGGCTCCACGCTGTTTATGGTCCTGCTCGGCGTGTTCAAGGCTTTGCTTCACCGCTACAGCGGGCAGAGCAGCATCTCCGTGGGCACGCCGATCGCCAACCGCAACCGCGAAGAGTTGGAGAACATCATCGGTTTCTTCGCCAACACCCTGGTCATGCGCACCCAATTCGAAGAAAACGATTCCTTTGAGTCGCTGCTGAGTCGGGTTCAGGCGACGGCTCTGGCCGCCTACAGCCATCAAGACCTGCCGTTTGAAAAACTGGTTGAAGAGCTCCAGCCGGAAAGAGACCCCAGCCGCAACCCGTTGTTTCAGGTCATGTTCGTATTCCAGCCCGTGGCCGAGGCAGCGGCGGCGGCCGATACCATTCTGACCATGGCGCCTTTCGAGTTTGAAAGTCACACCACGCATTTCGATATCACCCTGGGTCTGGGAGAGACGCCGGATGGGAGCCTAAGCGGTGGGTTCGAGTACAGCGTGGCGTTGTTCGAGCCCGCGACCATGGCGCGCTTGGCCGGTCATTTCACCCGCCTGCTGGCCGGCATCGCCCAAGACCCCACCGCGCGCCTGGCCGATCTCGACATCCTGGAACCCGAGGAACGGCGTCTTTTGCTCCATACCTGGAACCACACCGCCACCGACTATCCTCGCCACAGTCGCGTTCACCAACTTTTCCTTGCCTGGGCCCAGCGCACGCCCGACGCCATCGCCGCAGAATACGAGACGCCTGTCTCCGATGGCCCCGCCCTCCCTCGCTTCATCAGCTATGACGCCCTGCGCCAGCGGACCCAACACCTCGCCGCCAGGCTCCAGCAACGCGGCGTTGGAACCGATACACTGGCCGGTCTCTTCCTCCCCCGCTCCATCGAGATGCTCGTCGGCATGCTCGGCATCCTCCACGCCGACGGCGCCTATGTGCCCCTCGACCCCGATTACCCCAAGGACCGCCTCGATTACATGATCGCCGATTCCGGCATGAAGGTGGTCGTCGCCACCCGCGCCACCGCCTCCCTCTTCCCCGATCCCGATCTCGATCTGGAGACCACCGAACCCCCGGATCCGGCTTCTCTATCCGATCGGAGTCTCCTCCCCTCCGTCTCGCCCGCATCCAGCCTCGCCTATGTGATGTACACCTCCGGCTCCACCGGCCGGCCCAAGGGCACCTCCATCCCCCACCGCGCCGTGGTCCGCCTGGTCCGCGACACCGACTACGTCTCGCTGGGCGCTTCCGACCGCATCGCTCAGGCCGCGACCTCGGTTTTCGACGCCGCCACCTTCGAGATCTGGGGCGCGCTTTTGAACGGCGGGGTCACCATCGGCATCGAGAAGGACAGCGTGCTGACCGCCTCCCACTTCGCCGCCCTCCTGCGCGACAAGCGCATCAACATCCTCTTCCTCACCACCGCCCTGTTCAACCAATTGGTGGCCGAGGTTCCCGATATCTTCCAACGCCTCGACACCTTGATGTTCGGTGGCGAGGCGGTCGAGCCGCGCTGGGTGCGCCGCGCCCGGGAGGCCGGACCCCCGCGCCGCCTGCTGCATGTTTACGGTCCCACCGAAAGCACCACCTTCGCCACCTGGTTTCCCATCGAGTCCGTGGCCCCGGAGGCGACCACCATCCCCATCGGCAAACCCCTGGCCAATACGACCTATTACGTCTTGGACAAGCGCTTCCAGGTGACGCCGCTGGGTCTGGCCGGGGAGTTGTGCATCGGCGGCGATGGTCTGGCCCGGCACTACTACCAGCGGCCAGAATTAACCGCTGAGAAACTGGTCCCCCACCCTTTCGGCCACCAGCCGGGCGAGCGGCTCTACCGCACCGGAGACCTGGTGCGCCTGGACAACCGGGGCGATGTGGTGTTCCTGGGCCGGGTCGATTTCCAGGTGAAGCTGCGCGGGTTCCGCATCGAGTTGGGCGAGATCGAAAGCGCGCTGCGGGCCCATCCGGATGTGGACGAGGCGATCGTGCTGCTGAAACGGGACGATTCCGGCCAGAAAGGGCTGGTCTGCTTCCTGCAAAGCCCGCGCGCGAATGCCTTCCAGGCCTCGGAATGGCGCGTCCGCGTGCGCGAATTCCTCAAGCAACGCCTGCCCGACTACATGATTCCGCCCCTGGTCATGGCGTTGGAGAGCCTGCCGCTCAACCCCAACGGCAAGATCGACCGCGCCGCGCTCAAGCGGATGGAGCCGGAGGCCGGGGAGACGGGTCATCCGGGCGCTTCCGCCGGCGAGGAAGCGGAGAGAACCCAGGCGCGCGACGCCTTCGAGGAACTGATCGCCGATGCCTGGGCCGAGGTGCTGAACCAACCCCGGCCCGGCATCCACGAGAACTTCTTCGAGCTGGGCGGGCATTCGCTGCTGGCCACCCGCGTCATCTCCCGGCTACGCGAGGCCTTCGGCGTCGAGCTGCCTATCCGCGCCCTGTTCGAGAACCCCAGCATCGCGGGCCTGGCCGACTCGGTCCGCCTCCAGCTTCAAGAGGCGCAAGGCGAGGCCGCCCCGCCCATGGTTCCCGTGCCCCGCGATCAGCCGCTGCCGCTCTCCTTCGCCCAGCAACGCCTGTGGTTCATCGACAAGCTCGATCCCGGCAACCCCGCCTACAACATCTTCAGCGCCAACGAGGTTCGCGGTCCTTTCGACCCCTCCATCCTGGAGCGGACCCTGCTCCTGCTCGGCCAGCGCCACGAGTCCCTGCGCACCCGCTTCGCCGAGCGCACCGGCGAGCCCGTTCAGGTGATCGATCCCCAACCCGATCTCGTGCTGGGCCTCATCGACCTGCGCGGACTGGAGCCCGAGCGCCGCGAAGCGATCACCCGCCATATCTCGCGGGAAGAGGCGCGCGCGCCCTTCGACCTGGCCGCGGGTCCCCTGCTGCGCTGCCGGCTCACCCGGATGGATGGGGACCGCCATCATCTGTTGCTCAACATGCACCACATCATCTCCGATGGCTGGTCCATGGGCGTGTTCCTGCGCGAGACCAACGCCATCGCCACCGCCATCGCCCAGGGTCGGGAGCCCCAACTCCCCTATCTGCCCATCCAGTACGCGGACTTCGCCCATTGGCAGCGACAATGGCTGCAAGCCGAGGTGCTCCAAGGCCAGCTCGATTACTGGACCCGACAGTTGGCCGATCGCGGCGAGCCGCTCGACCTGCCCGCCGATTTTCCCAGGCCCGCGCTGGCCTCCTTCCGCGGCGGCCTGTTCCGCTTCTGCCTGGATGCCGGGCTCACCCAAGAGCTGCGCGCCTTCTCCCGCCAGCATGGCGCCACCCTGTTCATGACCCTGCTGGCCGGGTTCAAGGTGCTGCTCGCCCGCTACGCCAACCGCCGGGACCTCCTCGTCGGCTCGCCCATCGCCAACCGCAACCGCGCCGCCATCGAGGGGTTGATCGGCTTCTTTGTCAACACCCTGGTCCTGCGCACCCGGCTGGACGGCAGGCCCGACTTTGCCGAGACCCTGCGCCGGGTGCGGGAAACCGCCCTGGGCGCCTTCGCCCACCAGGACCTGCCCTTCGAGAAACTGGTGGAGGCGCTACACCCCGAACGCGATCGGGCCCGCAACCCGCTCTTCCAGGTGATGTTCATCCTGCAGAACGCGCCCACAGACGGGGAGGGCGACGAGCCCTCCTCCTCGGGACCGGGCCCCGTCTTCGCCCCGCTGGAGGTGGGCAAGCAACTCTCCCATTTCGATTTGACCCTGACGATGATGGAGGGCCCCGACGAGGCGGGCGAGGCCGGTCTGGTTGGTTTCCTGGAGTTCGCCACCGATCTCTTCACGCCTGACCGCATTGCCGCCATGGCCGATCATTTCAGACTGCTGCTGCAATCCCTGCTCCAACAACCGGACCTGCCCGTGGCCCGGGCCGAATGGCTCGCGCCCAGTGAGCGGCGCCGCATTCTGCTGGACTGGAATCAGAGCGCGCCCAAGGACGCGCGGCTGGACTACGCTGCCCCGGTCCACCTCCGCTTCGCGGCCATGGCCGCTTCCCATCCGGAGAGGCCCGCGCTGGTCTTCGAAACCGATGTCCATCAGGACCGGCTCTCGGCCTTTGGGACGCTCTCCTACGGGGAACTGGAGGAGCGGGCCGCATCTCTGGCCAGACGACTGCGGGCCCAGGGCGCACGGCCCGACCACCTGATCGGGCTGTTCACCGAGCGCGGGCCCGAGATGGTGATCGGCATGCTGGCCATTCTCAAGGCCGGGGCCGCCTACCTGCCGCTGGACCCCGAGTACCCCGCCGAACGCCTGGCCTTCATGCTCGCCGACGCCCGCGTTCGCCTGTTGCTCACGCCGGCAGCCTCGCGCGACCGCTTGCCCGGCCATGAGGCGCGGGTGCTGGTCATGGACGCGCCCGTGGAATCGCCGGAGAGCGGAGGGGATTCGGAGCAAGCCAACCTTCCCGACCATCCGCTTCAACCCGATCATCTGGCCTATGTGATCTATACCTCCGGCTCCACGGGTAGGCCAAAGGGCGCGGCGCTCACCCACCGCGGGCTGGCCAATCACATGACCTGGATGCAGCGCGCCTATCCCCTGGACGCAGGGGACGCGGTCCTCCACAAAACGCCCTTCGGGTTCGACGCCTCGGTTTGGGAATTCTATGCGCCGCTTCTGGCCGGGGCGCGGCTGGTGCTCGCGCGGCCCGGCGGCCACCGCGACACCGCCTATCTGGCGGCCCTGATTCGGGCCCAAGAGGTGACGGTCCTGCAGGTGGTGCCCTCGCTGTTGCGCGCGCTGCTGGAGGAACCCGAATTCGTGGAGGCCAGTCCCCTGCGGCGGCTGTACTGCGGCGGGGAGGCGCTGACCGCCGATCTCCGCGACCGCGTGGCCCAATCCATGGACCTGGACCTCATCAACCTCTACGGACCCGCGGAGACCTGCATCCAGACCACTTCCTGGCTGGTCCGGCCCGCACCGGCCCCCATCGCCATCGGCAGGCCCATCGACCATACCGCGCTCTACGTGCTGGATCCCCTGCTCCAACCCGTGCCCGCCGGGGTGCGTGGCGAGATCTTCATTGCCGGACCCAACCTGGGCCGCGGCTACCTGCACCGGCCCGACCTCAGCGCCGAGCGCTTCCCGCCCCATCCCTTCTCCCCCGCGCCGGGCCAACGCCTCTACAAAACCGGCGACCTGGGCCATCACCTGCCCGACGGCCAACTGGTCTGCGGCGGCCGGGTCGATTTCCAGGTGAAGCTGCGCGGGTTCCGCATCGAGTTGGGCGAGATCGAGAGCGCGCTGGAGCGCCAAGCCGAGGTGAAGCAGGCCGTGGTGCTGGTGCGCGAGGACCGGCCCGGCGATCAGCGGCTGGTGGCCTTCCTGCAACTGGAGGGGGCGATCGGGGAGGCCGAGGCGGAAGCGCGTTTCGAGGCCTGGCGGCAGGACCTGCGCGCGGCCTTGCCCGATTACATGACGCCCGGACGCTTCCTCTGCCTGAAGGCGTTCCCGCTGAGCCCCAGCGGCAAGGTGGACAGGCGGGCGCTCGCGGCCCATCCCCTGCCCGAACCCTCGCGGCGGGAGGCGGAGACGGCCGCGCCGCGCAACCGGCTGG
The DNA here is from genome assembly GCA_041940685.1 of Acanthopleuribacteraceae bacterium. Taxonomy (GTDB): domain Bacteria; phylum Acidobacteriota; class Holophagae; order Acanthopleuribacterales; family Acanthopleuribacteraceae; genus JBGTRP01. The sequence goes on along the minus strand of JBGTRP010000246.1, from coordinate 2,972 downwards.
AATGGGAATTGGCCCGGATCTGGGAAGAGCTGTTGGGCGTGGAGGGCATTGGGATCCACGACAACTTCTTCGACCTGGGCGGGCATTCACTGTTGTCGGTGCGGCTGATGGCGCGCATCCGGGAGCGGTTCGACGTGAGCCTGCCGGTCTCGGCGCTGTTCCAGGGAGCGACCGTGGCGACCCTGGCCGCGATGCTGAGGAACCGGGAGGGCGCGCAAACGGGCTCGCCGCTGGTGGGCATCAAGACGACGGGGAGCAAGAACCCGCTGTTCCTGGTGCATCCGGTGGGCGGGAATGTGTTGTGTTACGCGGAGTTGGGCCGCCAACTGGAGGCGGATCAACCGTTGTACGGCTTGGAATCGCCGGGCCTGTCGGACCGTTGGGAACCGCTGGCGAGCGTGGAAGCCTTGGCCGCTCACTACATCGAGGCCATGCGGGAAATCAGGCCGGAGGGTCCCTACCTGCTGGGCGGCTGGTCGCTGGGCGGGGTAATCGCCTTCGAAATGGCGCAACAGCTCCACCAAGCCGGCCAGAAGGTGCGCCCCCTGCTGTTGTTGGATAGCTGGATCTCTATCTGCGATCGGGAGTACAGCGAAGACCATGTGGTCCAGATTTTCCTCGGTGATCTGGCCGGCTCCAATAATGTCCCCATTCAATTGGGCGCGGCGGAACTGGAAGGCTTGGAGCCGGAGCAACAGATGAGGCGGGTGTTCGAAGAGGCCGCGCGTCTGTCCGGCCTTTCCCTCAACCGGGATTTTGACGAGCTGCAACGTCTCTACCGCACCTTCCACGAGCACTTGCACGCGGTGGGCCGGTACGCGCCCCTGCGCATGGAAGGCGAGGCCGTCCTCTACCAATCCGAGCGCCATCCGGACCCGATCTTCCATTCGGAGAAGCAGTTGGAAGATTGGGGGAATGTGCTGGAGAGTATCCGAACGATTGATGTCAAGGGCGATCATTTCCGCATGCTGCAACAACCTCATGTGGCTAGCCTCGCCAAACAACTGTGTGAGGCTGAGACATCTGCCTGAAACAGGCGCGGCAAATGCCGAGCGTGAAAAGGTTGAACCCTGGTCACAAATCACTCCTTCATAAAAGAATCCTGGTTTAGGAAACTTCTTCAATACAATATTTGTGAGTTTTTCACTAAAAAATCGAAGGCCTGTTCCTTAAAATAAAGCACTTCAGTTTTTCGGATCGGCGGATCGCCCGATGGCTCACCTGGTAAGACTGTTTCCTTTGAAGAAAAAGATACTCTCCGCGGAGGTAGTGCGCTGGCACCAAGCCCTTCAGACCCGCGTCGCGAATGGACAGGTTTTGGCCACCTTGCGGATAGGGAACGAATGCATCTATGCACGTAGCGATCGCGCGGGTTATTTGCGCCATCGTTTCGTGGAAAGGGGCCAGCGCGTGGGATTCGGATTTCCAATGGCGCTGCTGGCGGAGGACCCGGACGAGTCAGTGGACAATCAGATCCGGGAAGGCGAGGCTGAGATCCTGCTCCGGCATAGGAGCGGCGACCCGGAAAAGTTGGGTTCCATTGGTCTTCATCATCTGTTCCAAAAACGGGCGGAGGCAACACCGGATGCGGTGGCTCTCGTCTTTCGCGGCGCCAGGTTGACTTTTTCCCAATTGGACCGGGAAACTACCCGACTTGCGAGAGATTTGGCAAACGCGGGCGTGGGCGCCGGTGATCGGGTGGCGATCTGTATCGAGCGTTCTCCCGAGATGGTGTTCGCCGTCCTCGCCAGCTTGAAAGCCGAGGCCGCCTATGTGCCGCTCGACCCCAAATACCCCACTGAACGCATCCGCTTCATGCTGGAAGACTGCCAAGCCGCGTTGCTCATCACGCGATCAAACCTCCTACCTCGTTTTTCCCGATTCCAAACCAAGGTTTTGTGCGTGGGCCGCGGCAGGAGCGCCGCCGCGACCCCATTGCTTCCCGTCGAGGCCGGCAAAAGCGCGCCCGCGGATAGGGATAAGTTTTTCCATCCTCACCTGCCGGCGTACATGATTTACACTTCCGGTTCCACGGGCCGCCCAAAAGGCGTGGTGATTAGCCATGGAAACGCCATGTCCCTCCTGCAATGGGCGGCAGGGGTATTCGATGGGAAAGAGCTGGCGGGCGTCTGCGCGGGCACCTCGATTTGCTTTGACCTTTCCATATTCGAGCTGTTCACGCCACTTTGCTCCGGCGGCGCCGTTTACCTCGTGGACCATATTCTGGAAGTTCAGCGCGATCCAAACCTTACCGGCGTGACCCTACTGAACACGGTGCCCTCGGCCATGCAGGAGCTGTTGCGGCTCGACAACCCACCGCGCTTCGTTCAAACCGTAAACCTCGCCGGCGAACCCCTTCCCAAATCCTTGGCAGAGGATCTGTATCGCATTCCCTCCATCAAGCGGGTTTTCAATCTCTACGGACCCTCGGAGGACACGACTTACTCCACTTTCGCGCTGGTTGAAAAAAGCGGGGAACCGCATATCGGCCATCCCATCATCGGCACTCGCGCCCATTTGTTGGACCAAGACTTGAACCCGAAACCAAGCAAAACTGTCGGAGAATTGTATCTTGAAGGCAAGGGCGTGGCGCAAGGGTATTGGCGACGGCCCGAGCTCACCGCCGAGCGGTTCGGGGCCAACCCGTTGGGGAACCTACCGGGATCGCGGCTTTATCAAACGGGCGATTTGGCTCGTTTGGACGATGGAGGCGCGCTTATTTTCCTGGGCAGAGTGGACCATCAGGTAAAGATTCGCGGTTTCCGCATCGAGTTGGGCGAAATTGAGAATGCGCTGCGGGGCCATCCGGATATCAGCCGGGCGGTGGTATTGGCCCGAGACGAACCCGGGGAAGGCAAAACGCTGGTCGCCTATGTGGAGGCGCCCCAGAAACAACCCCTTGCCTCCACTTTGCGCACACAAATCGCCGAACGCCTACCGGATTTCATGATGCCCACGGCCTTCGTGATCTT
>JBGTRP010000245.1:0-8907 GCA_041940685.1 Acanthopleuribacteraceae bacterium | reverse complement strand
CTCGCCCGCCAAATAGCGTCCCAAATCGTCGGCCAACTCGCGCGCGGAGGCGTAACGGTCAGCCCGGTTCCTCTCCAGACATTTCATCGCGATCGACTTGAGGTCGGCTGGAATCGGCGTTTCTCCCTTGCTTGGCCAGGTCACATCTTCGTCGCTGACCTTGCGAACCACCTCCAGGCTGTTTTCGCCGGAGTGGGGGGGCTCGCCGGTGAGCAGGTAGTAGAGGGTGGCGCCCATGCTGTATATATCGGTGCGCCGGTCCAGGTTTTTGGTCTCACCGCGGGCCTGTTCGGGCGACATGTAATGAGGCGTTCCCGCGACTCCTTTGGTCAGGGTTCCATCCTCGCTGGGGTGCCGCGCCAAACCAAAATCCATGACAAAGGGGTTGGGAGGGGAACCGTCTTTTTTTTCAATCATGATATTGCCCGGCTTGATATCGCGATGAATCAAGCCCACGGCATGCGCCGCTTGCAGCCCCTCGGCCGCACCCTTCATGACCAGGGCCTTTTCTTCGAGGGAGAGCTCGGCCCGGTGCAGAGGCCGCCCGTCGATAAAACGCATGGCGATATAGGTTTCCCCTTGAGCCTCGCCCACCTCATAGACCGGACATACCCGATCGTGATTGACCCTAGCCTGCGCGCGCGCCTCGGAAACGAAACGCCTGGCCGTGATGATGTCGTTCTTTTGCATGAGCTTGACCGCGATTTGACGCCGCAAGGCCGGGTCATACGCTAAATACACACGGCCCATTCCTCCCTCACCCAACAGTTTCGAGAGGGGGTAGCGATCCCAATCGGGAAGCGGATTGGCAAAGGCTTCCTCCCGATGGTTTTCGGCAGGTCCGAAAAGGGTAGAACCTTCATTCGGGGCGAATTCCTCACCCTTCCGGTCTGGTTCGGACCCTTCCTGAAAGGTTTGAAAGCGCGGTTGCTCTTTCAAGGAAGAGCTCCTTTTTAGCGAGACAAAGCCCTTATTTTCGAATCCTAGTTTATCGTTTATCCCGGTCTCCATCTATTTTAAATCCTTGCGCGCGGGTGGAGGGCTCCAACAGGGAAACCCTAGGGTAAAGAATTTCATGGCGGAACGAGGCCTGTTGGGCAACTTGGTTCCACCAATGGCGCCGTCGGGCCCGGCAATCAAGACTTTTGCCGGGCCCGCCGATCTAGACCAATCCGGAGAGCAGGAAAACCGTGGGTATTGCCCGCATCCAAATTCAAGTTGGTCTATCGATCACTGATTTTTTCCATTGTCGCGGTCGTAACCGGCCCATTGGGATGGGAAAAGGAAATTTCGTAGTCAATAGGGGTCTGCTGCGAAAAAACGGACGTTTTGTTGAAGTTCCTTGCATTTTCCCAGGAAACTTTCACCGCACCGGAAGAAGTTGTATAGCTGACATCGCCGCTGGATGCCTGACCCGGGTTTGGGAGGAATTGCCATTGCCCCCTGCCTCCATTGCTGGAGATCTTGTGGGTTGGGTCCACATTGAAGTTTCCATTATTGATGTCTTTTCCCAGGAACTGCATGTCCAGGTCTGAATTGTTGACAAAATTGACGATGTACTGTGTGCTGGCAGCTTTTTCCGCCTTGTCGAGCATTTCTTTTGTTTCAGACATAATATCTCCTCTGCCTCGCTATCTTCCCGCGAGGCTTTCGTTTGATTTTTTTTGGTTTCCACGTTCGAAAAACCGGTTGCCTGGTATTCGGCAAATGCTCAAAAATTGGTCGGAAAAAAATCAAAAAATAAAATCCACCAAAGGAGGGAATACCCCGCTCGGAAGGTTAAATATTTGTCCGTTTCGATTCACCTGGGTAAACCTTGGGCCGTATGGGCCCGAGCTCACGGGCCTTGACCCCTATCCATAAAGGATCAATACCCGGACCAGGTTTCGCTTATTTTCTAGCGGAGGCGCGCCCCAGCCGGGGGCGCCTAGCCCATCCAGGCTTGTAGTTTCCGATAGCGCGGCCCCACGCAATTCAAGCCACAAGTTGGATTTACTTTGCCCCCGCTTGCGGCTTGTGTCTTGACACTTGCAACTGTCGCCTTGGCGTTTGAAAAACACCACATAAAATTAAAGCTTCTGACCGCCAAGGCGACCAGAGAGCTGTTTGAACAGCCACACCTGAGCCGCTTTCCATTCGGCTTTTACCGTTGTTGGAGAAAGCCCCAGAATTTCGGCGGTTTCAGCGATCGTCTTTCCCATGATGAAACGCAGGGTCACGATTTGGTTTTGCCGAGGATGAGCCCTCTCCAGGCGATCCATGGCCTTGGCGATGTCCAGAAAGGTTTCGGGGTCCAATTGATCCGGTTTGGTTTCTTTTTCCAGGGGATCCCGCTCCTCATCCAATGGCAACACCTGCTCGGCCTTGCGCTTGGAGCGGTTCATGGCGCGGATATGGTCGACAAGGACATTGCGGATAATTCTGCTGGCAAACCACTCGAAATCCCTTCGGCTCACGAAAGTCGGCAGATTCTCCTCGCGAAACTTGATATAGGCTTCATGGACAAGTTGCGTGGGTTGTACGATCTGGTCCCTGAATTTGTACTTCGCCAATTGTCGTTGGGCTTCCCCGCGCAAGTGTCGGTAGGCCAGGTCGAGAATATCGTCGAGAGCGGATTGTTCTCCGGAGGACCACTCCTTCAAGAGCCGGGTAACCGCCTCCGGTATATTTGCCAATTGCATGGATACAGGCCTCCAAATTTCAGGAACCTCAGGGTTTGTCGTATTGCCGGGCTGTGGCTTGGTCTCCCCGCGCGCGATAGTGAGCGGCAAGGTAGCGTTGAATCTCCGCGTGGTAGGCGCTGGAGGTAGGAGTCGCCGCCAAGCTCTTTAACAGGATTTTTTCCGCTTCTTCGAATCGCCGCATGCCACTGAGATTGTGGGCCCGAATGGCGCGGTAATAGGGCAACTCACGGGTGTGAGGGCGCGAGAGGGTCAGTCCTTCGATTGCGCGCTTGTAGACTTCGTCCGCACGCAATCGGTCACCCCCTTCCTGATGTGCTTGACCCAGTGTCATGATGGCGGTTGTCGTGGCCAGATGGTGCGGGCCCAAATGGTTGGTAAAACCCTGAATGGTGGGAGTGAGGATCTCAACGGCCGCCTCATGGTCGCCCATCAGGATGTGTAGGTCCGCCAGGTTGGAACTCGCTTTCAAGGCATCCAGGGAAGCGCCCAGGCCGTTATCCCGATAGTGGGCTACCAACTCCCTCAACAATTGCAAGGCTTTTTCGTGCTTGCCTCCGTGTCGCAGCACAACGGCCGAACGCCGGATCATGGCAAGGGTTTCTGGATGGCTCGCATTCCTTCGAGACAGGGCCATGGCAACTGCGGAGATCAGCGGTTCGGCCTCCTCCTGGCGCTGTTGATCCATCAGGCACAAGGCTAGGCCCGCGCGCCCGCGCTGGGTAAGCGGATGGTGCTCGCCTAGACGCCGGCCGCGCAACGCGATCACGCGGCGGTAAAGCGCCTCGGCTTCCCGCGAGCGGTCGCGGCGGCGCAGGTGGTTGGCCAGGCCACTCATAACCGCCAGGGTTTGGGGGTTTGGGTTGTCCGCGGAGGTGAGCAGATTCATGGCTTGGCGGTAATAGCTTTCCGCTTGCTCGGCATTGCCCAAACCGTGATGTATATTGGCGATGGTGAAACACCAGCGGGACCGGTCCTCGATGCTTGCCGCCGGTGAGATATGCTTTTCCATTTCGGGTAGCAGGGGTTGTGCCCGCTCGGGCCGTCCCTGGGCTTGGAAAACATCCACCAGGCCGGCGAGAAGGAATAGCTTTTCGTTTTCAAACCCTTTCGCGGGGTAGAGAGCATAGATGTTGCGCAGTTCTTTTTCCGCCGCATCATAGCGGCCTTCGCCGATCGCAACCCTCACCAATTGATGGCGCGCCTTTAAAGTCCGAATATCGGCCGGGCCATGATTCTGGGTCAGGATGGCGGCGGTCTTTTGCAGATGAGCGCGTGCATCCTCATAGAATCCCAGGCCGTAATAGGTACTCCCCCAGACCGCCCGAATCATGGATTCCAGCTCTCGGTCTTGGCCGAAGTCATCTTCGAAATTGGCTTCTCCCGTCCGCAAAACATCGACCATGCGCGCTTGGGCGCCCATTTGGTAAGGATCCGGGGCTGCCAAAACCCTTTCAAGGGTTGCAAAGCTCTTCTCGAAACGGGCGCGTTCTTTTTGCGTCTCGCGTTGGGCGAGGCTGGTCCCCACCAACCCAAGGACCAGGGTCATCAAGATCAGTGTCGTGGTTGTCACAAGCATCTTATTTCTGGCCACCAACCCACGTAAAAGGTATAGGCGGCTCGGTGACCGGGCGCTTACCGGCAGACCCTCCAAAAAATTTCTGCAATCCTGATGCAACTCGATGACCGAGGCGTAACGCCGGTCGGGTTCCTTGGCCATGGCTTTGGCGGTAATGGCATCCAAGTCGGAGGCGCCCCTCGTTTTCTTGGGAAGAAGATTGCTGGGCGGCCTGGGTTCCCGCTGGCGGTAATAGCGCCATTTCTCGTCCCAGCTGAGGTGGGGCGGTGGGGTGAGCGGCTCCCGGTCCGTGACGAGTTGGTACAGCACCACGCCAAGCGCGTAGATATCGTGGCGCGTATCCGGTTCCGCTTTGTGGAACATTTCGGGCGCCAGGTACCCGGGAGTTCCCACGACACCGGTAGCTGTCAGCGGTTTGCCCATCTCCCGGCCCGAATCCAAACCGCGGGCGATGCCGAAATCAACAATCTTTACCCTTGCTTTGCCGGTCTTCTCGGTAACCAAAATATTGCTTGGCTTTAGGTCCCGATGCAGGATCAGGCGTTGGTGCGCGTGAGAGACACCCTCGCAGACCTGGAGAAACAACTCCAAGCGCTGATGCAGGCCAAGCCGGTGGTTCCGGCAATAATTCAGAATGTCGGTTCCATCCACGTATTCCATGGAAAAAAAGGGAAATCCCTCGGCGGTGGTATCGGCCTCGTAAATGGCGGCGATATGATCGTGGTCCATCATGGCCAATACCTTCATTTCCCTGTTCAAACGCGTGCCATGCTCCGGCAAGGAGGCGAGGCCCATGTGGATCAGCTTAAGCGCGACCGGTCGGTCCGTCGTTTCTTGATAGGCGAGATAAACCGTACCCTGACCTCCGCGCTTGATTTCCCGTTCGATTCGGTAATGGCCGATTTTGGCCGGCACTCCAGCTACATCCGGCGCCTGGAGTTTGGTCTGAAATGTTTTTTCGCCATCCTCCGCCGGCGCATGTGCTGTTTTGAGCTGGATTAGTAAGTTGGAGACGGCGTCTTTCTGATTGAAAAGGCCCTGAAAGCGGTCGAATTCGGCCAACTGTTCGCGCAGGCTATGGCCGAGGTTGGGTTTCGCGCGTTCCGCGAGATCACACAAATTCTCGCGCGAATCGCCGTCCAACAGAACGGCCAAATCGAATAATTCACCCGGTTGTTTTTGCACCATGGTGATTACCTTTTTTGAAAATATGATTTTTGTTTGACTCGCGGATGCTCTCGCTATTCTTACCACAGATTCAAGCAGAAACCCATGAGCCCTGGTTTCCCTCGGAGCTAAGGATTCAGCGGGTTGCGTAAAACGGGGATCAGCTATTCCGCGCGGGTGGCTTTTCAGTGAAGTATATCTGGGTTTGGGTGGAGCTTTGCCGGAGAGCGATCCAGACTTGCCCATACCTTGTGTTTTTGAGCATAGTTACTAAACATAATTATGTTCCTTTGTACTTAAATGAGCGAATTTCAAAACAGTGACTAAAATTCCTAAATGCCGCCATTTGTGTGGGTTAGAAGGAAATCAAAGCCGCGGATCAGGGCTGGCATGGTCATTGCCCCTTTACCTGCTGACCGGCAGCAAAAAGCTCGACGAAAAAGATTGAAGCCGAATCACCCGTTTTCAAAGAGTCAGAGGATTCAGCGGCCACTTCCATCCATACCGGTTTTTCCGGTGGCCCCGGATTGAAAACTCCTTCTCCCTGACGATTGAAATCGGAGCCGGGTGAAAAAGGACGATTGCCAAGGCGATTCGTGGCGCTTCAACTCCAGTCGTGGGGATCACCCGAATGGGAAACCGCTCGCGCTCCATCCGTGGTGCGGGGTCGAGTGCTTGTGCTTGCCGGTGAAATCCTAAATGGGAGATTGAACCATGAAAAAGCAAGTCCTGATGTCGATCTGTTTCTGTATCTTAACCGCTAACATTTTTGCCGCTTCCTACACCGCCAAAAAGGCCCAGTTCGACCAATGGAACCGCCGCCAGTTCGGCGCCAACAACCTCTGGTCCCATCAAGAATCGGATACCAACGGCCATCCCGTGGGAGAAAAAGCGCCATGGGGAGGGTCGCTATTAGGCCTTTCCGCGACGGGTCCTTGGGAGGTTACGGCGATCACTACCAATGCCGAAGGCGCGCTGTTGGTGACGGGGTGGTTTCGTGGCGCCCTCTTCTGGACCAACGGCCATTTAGAGGCCGATCAGCGAGTGTGGGGCTTTGTCATGATCAGCGGTCCTGATGGGTCATTGGGCGAACCCCGCCTTTTGGGTTGGGAATCCGGTTATATGCCGCTCAACGCCAGATCTTTCGATGGAGGGTTTCTCATCCTCGCCCTTGACCTGGAAAAGGGGACGCCGCATTGTCTGAGATTGGACTCGGCCGGTGAGGTCATAGAACGGAGCATTCCGGAATATCTGGATTGGGAATGGGTCGTACAACCGGAGGACCTGCCTGAAGGTTCGGGCGGCTGACCCAATTTCTCTCGTAATGAGCTCTTCAAATGGTCCAGTATTTCTCGGTTGCCGGAGGTTTTCTCAAGCGAGGACGGACCATGGCGCCGAGCAATAGTCAAAAACGATCCCCCTGAACAGGAAAGAGCTTTGGCTTGGACGGTTCAGGGGTGTCTCATTCTCACCTGCCAAACCTCGTATAATAGAGAAACAAGCGAAAAAACAACAAGCGCGGTGTTGCGGGAAAGGGACGAAACATGGACCCCTTGAGAAGGCAGAAATGAAAGGATATGAACCAGGAACAACCCTGCCATCTCATGAAAGCGAGGAACCTGCTTCAGAAACCCTGGTTCCTACCCTCACCGTGGTTTCCCACCCGGATCTGAAGCAAATAGGAAGCTGCCTTTATCTTGAAGGACTGGCGCGAGGCCGGTCCTATCCTATTTCCCGTGTAAAACCCGATTTCGCGCCGCCTGGCAAGGCTTTGGGCCGGCCCTTGGGCGATGGTTTCCTCAGCCGAGAGCCCTTTGTCATGGCGGCCATCCGGAACGGGGGCCTTCGCCTCAGCAAAGGCGCCTGCCGTTCCCAGATTAAAGTAAATGGCAAAATCATTGATGAGGGCTGTTCCTTTTCAGATTCGGAAATAGAACCCGGGGTCGTCCTCACGCTCGCACGGCGATTGGTGCTTCTGCTCCATTTTTCCCGCTGTCAAAGGCGGCCCGCACCGAACCATCGCTTAATCGGTGAGAGCGATTGCATTCATGCCCTCCGCTTGGAGATTGGCAAGGTCGCTGATTTGCCGACACCCATCTTGTTGCGCGGTCCCTCCGGCAGTGGCAAAGAGTTGGTCGCGCGGGCGATCCACGAGGCTGGTGGCAAAAATCGGCCATTTGTTCCAGTCAACATGGGTGCCGTGCCGCCCAACTTGGCGGCCTCGGAGTTGTTTGGCGCGGTGAAGGGCGCCTATACCGGTTCCGACCGCAATCAACTGGGTTTTTTTCGCGCCGCGGCGGGGGGAACCCTGTTTTTGGACGAAATCGGCGAGGCCTCTCTCGAGGTCCAGGTTCTCCTGCTGAGGGCGCTGGAAAGTGGTGAAGTCACACCGCTAGGCGCACAAAAAAGTGTTCGCGTGAACACTCGGCTGATCGCCGCTACCGATGCCGACCTGGAATTGAAGATGGAGGAGGCGTCCTTTAAAGCGCCCCTTTTCCATCGATTGTCCGGATATGAAATCAGCGTGCCTCCGCTTTCCAGCAGGAGGGAAGACATCGGACGGCTATTCTTGCATTTTGCCAGCGGCGAACCCGCTTATTTGATGACATCCGCGGCTCTTTCAAATCCGCGCGGCGCTCCCTGGATACCGGCCGGCCTCATGGAGCGCATGCTCCATTTTTCCTGGCCCGGCAATGTACGCCAGCTTGCCAACGTGGTGCGCCAACTGATGATCGGCTGCCGAGGCGAGGGATCATTAAGCTTGCTGCCCAAGATTGACAAACTCTTCTCGGGCTCCCGGTCCCTGGAGGCGTCCAGGCCCAAATCGGGGCGGAAACCATCCGAGATCCCGGTGACGGAAATTAAAGAAACATTGCGGGCCAATGGCTGGGACTTGAAGGCCAGCGCGGCGGACCTCAACATTTCCCGTGGCGCACTTTACCAGCGGGTCGGAAAAATACCCACGATTCGTGCGGCCAAAGACCTGAGCCTCGCCCAAATTCAGGCAGCGCTGGATGATTGTGGCGGGCAATCTAAAAAAGCTGCCGATCGGCTGGAAGTATCGGCGCGCGCCTTCCGTCGGAGAATGACGGCGTTGGGCGTCCAACGGAGAAAAAGCAGCCAGAAGAAATCATAATCGTCAGTCTGGAAGCGCTGAAAAACACTCCTGGAAACCGTGACCGTCCATGGCCGAGCGCCAAAGAAAAGGGAGGCCCATTTCAGGCCTCCCCGTTTCGGTTTGGGTCATGAATCGGATCGGGCTAGTTGTCCTTCTCCCTTTCAACATGCTTTTCGTGCAGTTGTTCGCGCAGCTCATGGAGTTGTTGTTTCAAGCGGTGGATCTCCTCTTGAAGCTCCTTGTCATCGCCATGGCCCCTGAACTCGAAAACCTTGGCGCCTTCCTGGAGATGCTTGTGCAGCTCTTCCATGGAATCGGAATATTTTTCGGCAGAAAAATGGAAGCGGTTTCCCTGGCGGTCG
>JBGTRP010000244.1:0-8938 GCA_041940685.1 Acanthopleuribacteraceae bacterium | reverse complement strand
CCTTTCCTTACCCAGCTTGGATCGCCGCTGAGGATCGAGCCCTTCCAGGGCGCGCAGGTGCTTGCCGAGATCTTCCAGATGGCGGGGCGCCCAAAGCACCGACAACCGGGGAAGCTCTCCCATCAAGCGCTGAAGCTCTGGAACGAGCAAGGGAAGCTCATCGGTGGAAATTGAGGCGAAAATGATCAGTGTCTCCGCCTGACCCAACCAATGCGCGAGCGGCTCGGCCAGGTCGGTTTGGGGTTGGAAATCGAACTTCATGTTACCGGTGAGCACGATGCGTTCCCGCGCCACGCCAAAAGCCCGAAACCGATCCGCGTCCAAGGCGCCGCGCACCGCGATTCGCGATACCCGAGCCAAGGCACCGCGCAAAAGCGGGTTCTGCCGCCAACGGATGGTTTTGGGACCCACACGACCGTTGATAATTACCAGCTTGCGCTCCGCCCGGTTGACAAAACGGTACAAACAGGGCCAGATCTCGGTTTCCACCACCACGAGATCGGGGACGCGCCGCCCGCCGAACAAACGGGCGTAACAAAAGCCCGCGTCCCAGGGAAGGTAACGGACCTGTCGACTTCCCATTTTTTCGTTCAGGAAACGATATCCCGACTGCGTGGCCGTGGTCAGCAAAATGCTTGACGCAGCCTCCAGCTTCATATGCGCGAGCAACGTCAGCGCAATCTTAATCTCGCCCAGACTTACCGCGTGAACCCAAACACGAGGTTGAAAGTCTAGGGGGCGCGGTCGAAACCGTAGCCAGAACCATTTACAGAACTTGCGCCTGGGCCAGAACAGAAGGGGGAGCGCCGCCAAAACCGACAGCAGCGCCACCCAGGTGGCGGCCTGGTAGAACCAAAACCAGAGGCGAGCTTTCACCAATCACTTCCATGCGCCGGGCCCGGGGCGACCTGGCCGGTCACCCTCGGAAACCGTTGGACCTTGGGGATAAGGAACGGCTTCATCAGAAGCGGGACATTCCCCGCGATGGGATTCGCGGACGAGAGCCAACCGGGGAGGGGTTCGAGTTTATCGGCAATTCCCAAGCAAAGCAAGCGCATTGAATCGAGGCAGGTAGAGGCGTTTTCAAGGTTTTTGCAGCCCGATGGCGGGGTATCGCGGGAAGGCCTGTCAGCTTGACGAAACGACATCCGAAGCTGTAAAATTCGACGTAGGCGGATATGTCTGAGATGGTGTGGTTTGAGCCAAGATGTCATGGATTTCGAAGCTCCAATATTGGAGATCAAAGCTAAAATCGAGGGCCTCAAGGCGCAAGCACCCTCGCCCAAAGTTGAAAAAGAAATTGAGCGCCTCGAACAAAGGCGGCATAAGCTCCAGGTAGAAATCTTTTCCAATCTCACCGATTGGCAGCGCTGTCTGGTTGCCCGACACGCCAAACGGCCCTACACCAGGGATTATATTGACTCCCTGTTTGAAGGTTTCGAAGAGTTTCACGGCGATCGGCGCTTCGCGGACGATCCGGCGATCATGGCCGGGTTTGCCCTGTTTCAGGGAGAACCGATTTGCCTGGTCGGCCATCAAAAGGGCCGCGATATAAAACAGAAGTTGCACCGCAACTTCGGCATGCCGAGGCCGGAAGGCTATCGCAAGGCGTTGCGCATCATGAAGCTGGCGGAGAAGTTCAAACGCCCCATCGTGTGTTTTATCGACACGCCGGGCGCTTATCCGGGCATCGATGCGGAGGAGCGCGGCCAGGCGGAAGCCATCGCCTACAACCTGCGGGAAATGTCGATGATCGAGGTTCCCATTTTCATTTACGTCATCGGTGAAGGGGGCTCCGGCGGCGCCCTCGCGCTGGGGGTGGGCGATCATGTTTGTATCCTGGAAAACGCCATTTACTCCGTGATCTCGCCCGAGGGATGCGCTTCCATCCTCTGGAAAGACGCCATGCAGATGGCCCAGGCCGCGGAGGCCTTGCACCTCACCTCGCGCAAGTTGAAAAAGCTCGGCCTGGTGGACAGCATCTGCGAGGAACCGCCCGGCGGGGCGCACGACGATCCGAATACAATGTTTGAAAACCTCGGCAATCACCTGTCCGGCCAACTCAAGGCGCAACAATCCGTCACCGTGGCGGAACGCCTAGAGTCGCGCTACCAAAAATTTCGGACAATGGGGCTTTACTCCCAGGTGGGTTGACATGGGAAATTCTTGGCGGGTATTAGAGCAGGACCCCAAGGAAATAAAAAAGCTAGCCAACTCCTACAACCTGGATCCCCTATTGGCTAAATGCCTGCTCAACCGCCAAGTCGCACAAAACGGCGAGGTCGAACCCTTTCTCGAACCGAGCTGTTACCTGCCTCCCGATCCTTTCCTCATGCCGGATATGGACTTGGCCGTCGAACGGGTTCTGGACGCGATCCGGAAGAAGGAGCGGGTCTGCATCTACGGAGATTACGACGCCGATGGCGTGACGGCCATCGCCATTCTCACCCAGGCGTTGCGTGAGTTGGGCTGCGATGTGTTTTACTACATTCCCGACCGTTTTTTCGAGGGCGTGGGCTTGAATTCCGAACGTCTGGGACTGCTCAAGCAGGATGGGGTCGGCCTCGTCATTACCGTGGATACCGGGGTGCGGGCATTTGAAGAGATGGAACTGGCTCGGAAAATCGGCTTGGACGTCATTATCACCGACCATCATACGCCCGACGAACAGCGCCCGGACGCGATTGCCGTACTCAACCCCAAGATTCGCGGATCTCAATATCCCTTCGACGGACTTTCCGGGGCCGGCGTGGCCCTGAAACTGGTTCAGGCGCTGGCCTGGAAAAACCCGGGCGCCATCGATCTCAAAAAATATCTTAAAATCGCGGCCATCGGCACCATCGCGGACATGGTGCCGCTGCGCGGAGAGAACCGTTGGATCGTTTGGGAGGGGTTGAAGGAAATCGACAAGGAGGAGCAGGGTCCCATTCGCGGGCTTTTGCGCAAGGTCGGCATTCGAGGCCGCGTCAACGCACTGGACATCAGCTTCAAGGTCGCGCCGCGCATCAATGCGCCGGGCCGTTTGGGCGATCCCGATACGGCAATTGCCTTTTTCGAGTGCAAAAGCCCGCGGGAAATCTCCCATATTACAGACATCATGGACGGCATGAACACGGTTCGCCAGAACCTGGAGAAAGAGCTGGAAGCCAAGCTCGAATTGCAGATTAAACATTCCTACCGGCGGCGCAAGCCGCCCTTCATCCTGGTTGCCGGGCGGCACTGGCACCGGGGCATTCTGGGTATTATGGCCTGTAAGATGCTGCGCCGCTTTTCACGGCCCGCCTGTGTGTTGTCTTTCGATTCGGAAAAAGCCCATGGCTCCATTCGCGGTTTGCCCGGTTTGGATATCCTGAAACCCCTGGATGAAATATCCTCCCTGCTTACCAGCTATGGCGGGCACCCGGAGGCGGCCGGCATCTCCCTGCCCGTAACCAATGTGCCCCAATTCAAAAGCCGCATGATCGAGTTGCTCGCCCCTCAATTAGCCGCTTACGACGGCAATCCCGGCTTCTCCATAGACGCGGAAATCGACTGGCAGGACCTGAACTCGGAGCTCATCGACAACCTCTATAAAATGGCGCCTTTCGGGATCGGCAACTCCGCCCCGGTATTTTTCAGCGCCAATCTCATCCTCGAATCCGAGCCCTCGCGCAAGGGACAATGGTACCATTTTGAGGTAAGTGATGGATGCATCTCGCGCAAATGCTCCTTTTACCACCCCATCGGGCTCGCCCATTCCTTCGAGCGCTATGATTCGATCGACCTGGTGTATTCCCTGACGCCCTTTCGCGACGAATATCAGGTGCAGGTCGTGGAAATGAGGCCCTCTCAGAGTTAGTATGGTCAAAAAGTTCATTTCCCGCGGCCTTCTCGCGGCATTGATCGCGACCCTGGCTTATTTTGTCTTTCTTTCGGCCGACCTGACGCCGGTCCCGATTGAAAAGGGCGAGACGCAGGCCCAGCCACCCGACAAGGACCGGGTGAAGGGCACCCGGGTTCAATACAAAACCTTCGACGCCCAGGGCAACGAAATCATTTCGGGCAAATCCAGCGAGGTGATTCAGGCAGACGAGCGCAGCTTCGAGTTGAAGGAAGGCCTGCGCATGCGCTTCAACCGCGACGGCAAGAGCTATGAGGTCCAGGCGGACAGCTTCATCAACGAGGACGGCCGGCGCGTGATGTCGGCCGATCCCGGCTCCAAGATTTTACTTGTCGACCAGGACGGCCTTTCCATCGAAACGCCGGGACCCTTGATTTACACCCCCGACAACATCATCGAAACGGAGGCTTGGGCATTTTTTCGCCTCGGCGAAATGCAGGGCCGCTGCAGGGGGTTGCGCTACAAACCCAAGGAGTTTCTCGAGTTGCGCGCGGATGCGTGGTTCTTCGCCCATGGCTCCAGCGGCGATATGCAAATTACCGCGGACCTAATTACTCTGGACAACGCGTTACAAACGGGCACCGTTTACAACGGAGTCCTCAGCAGCCATAAAGAGTCAGGTCCCCGCCAAACCATGATGGCGGATCGAATTCATTTGGAATACAACGGCGGCCGCGACGGCCTTCCCTTTCGCCTCAATCATGCCGTTCTGCGGGGAGAGCCGGCCAAGATCCTCTGGGATGAAGGCGCCCTGGAAGCCTCGAATTTTGATATCTGTTTCGATCCCGAGGGCCAATGGGTGGAAGAAGCGATCGCCGACGAGGACACCCGTTTCAATATGGAGACCCGCGACGGCTACCGTATGCTGGGTCAAAGCGGCAGCCTGAGGCTGATCACGGAACAGGGCCAACCGCGTCAGCTTTTGGGCGTAGAGCCAATCAAGGTGACCGCGGCCAAGCCCGGTCACCCGGACATGGAGCTATTCGGCGAAAAGGGGATTGAAACGCTATTCCTGCAAGGCCGCGCCTACAGCACCCGCATTCGGGGCATGCCCAGCTTTCGATACGCGGACCAAAAGGGCAAGGCCGGCAATCTGGAGGTGCTGCACGCGGAGCGCAACGTCATCTTCAGCGAGGGCTCGGAGCTGATTGACGCCAAGGAGGATGTGCGCATCCTGGGAGACAAAATCCTGCTGACCAACTGGGATCAGGAGGAGCGGGAAATCTTCGCATTTAAATTCGTGGAAATCCGCTATCGGGAAAACACGCCCGACCTGATTCAGTGCTTCGGCAACAGCCTCGTGTTTCGTACCCCGCAGCAAAACGTTCATTTGGAGGGCGAAAAAGCGCGCATGATCCATGGCGGCCGCGAAGTTGAGGCGCGCGTGATCGAATTGCTGCGGGTGGACGACGAGCTCTTCGACCTCAAAACCGAGGGCGAGGTCAGCCTGACCGGTGAAACGGAACAGGGACTGTTGACCGTCGATGCCGCCGTTATGAAATACGAGGCCCTGCAACGGGTGCTGCGTTTTGAAAATGTAACGCGCGCCCGGGTTCCCGACATGGGATCCCTTTCCTGTGGTTACCTGGAGGCGGGCATCAAGCAGCGCAATGACCGCACGGAAATCGAGTACCTGACCGCCACCGATGACGTTATTCTGGAAGGCCTCGTCGTGGAGCAGGGCCAACGCACGCCCATGGCTTGCCGCGCGGATCGGCTGGATTATCGCCCCGAGGAAAAAGTGGTGTATTTCAAGGGCGAGGGCAAGGATGTCACCTTCGAACATCCCACCGGCAAGCTGCGCGGCAGAGAATTGACCTATAACTTGATCGATGGTAGCATGCGCGTGGACTCGGTGACGCACGGCACCACCAAAACAACCGTCAATCTCAAAGATCAGAACTCCAAGGACAACTGACATTTGGCAGAGGTCTCCTCAAGCAAGACATGAAAGATGAGTCCCCTCGTTTAGAGGCAAAGAACCTCACCAAATCCTATAAGGGCCGCCGGGTTGTGCGTGGCGTCAGCCTGCATGTGGATGCCGGCGAGGTGGTCGGCCTGCTTGGCCCCAACGGCGCGGGGAAAACCACCACGTTCTACATGATCGTGGGATTGATCAAACCCGATTACGGCACGATCCATTTGGGCCAGGAGGAATTGACCCACATTCCCATGTACAAACGCGCTCGGCGCGGCATTTCCTACCTGCCGCAAGAGCCCAGCGTGTTCAAGCGCATGACCGTGGAGGAAAACCTGCTCGCCATGTTGGAGTTGCTCGATTTAGGCGCCCAAGAACGGGTGGAGCGCATGGAAGAGCTGCTGGTGGAGTTCAACATCCAGCATATTCGCCGGGGCATGGGATACGCCTTGAGCGGAGGGGAACGGCGCAGGGTGGAAATCGCGCGCGCCCTGACCAATAACCCCTCATTCATCCTACTCGATGAGCCCTTCGCGGGGATTGACCCCAAAGTTGTCGGGGATATACAATTGATCATCGAAAAGTTGAGAGCGAAGAACATCGGTGTGCTGATCACCGACCACAGTGTAAGGGAAACCCTGAAAATTACTCAACGAGCGTATATCTTGAGCGACGGCGCCATCCTCAAAGAAGGTTCCCCGAAGGTTTTAGCCGAGGATGAGCTTGTGAGGAAAACCTATCTTGGCGATCACTTCAAATTGGATTAATGGCGCGGAGCTGGAATGGCTTTAGAGCAAAGGTTATCCTTAAAGTTATCCCAAAAGCTGGTGATGACCCAAAGCCTGCAACAAGCCATCAAGCTGCTCCAAATGTCGCGCTTGGAGCTGCAGGAAACCATCCAGGAAGAGCTTTTGGAAAACCCCATTCTCGATGATGGTCAAGAGGCTCCCGAAGAACCCCCGGAAAGCGAAAACGCGGAAGAGGCCGCCGATTCCTTCGAGGAGAAGCTCGACCAGATCGACATGGAGTCCTATTTCGAGGATTACCTGGGCGACTATCAGCCTCGCTACGAAAAGGAAGCCTACGATCCCTCCGATCAATTCTCCTTCGAAAGCATTCTCACCAAACCGGAAACCCTTCAGGACCATTTGGAAAAGCAGCTCGGCTTGTTGCCCATCAACGAGGTCGGCTTCGAGATCGGCATAGAAATCATCGGCAATATCAACGATGCGGGCCGCCTCACCATGGAGCTGGAAGAAATAGCTGAGCGGGGCGGTTGGCCCCTGAAGGCCGTGGAGGAGGTCTGGAGCGCCATTCGGGAGTTTGATCCGCGCGGCGTGGGCGCCCGCAATTTGCGCGAGTGCCTGGAAATCCAGATAGCCTGGTCGGAATGGGCCGGCACCGAGGTGGAAAGCATTCTGCTCGATCACTTCGAACTGCTGGTGAAGCAGAAATACAAAGAGTTGATGAACATTCTCCAGATCGACAAAGAAAAGTTGCGCGAATGCCTGGAAGCGGTTAAAACCTTTGACCCCGAGCCGGGCCGCGCCTTTGCGCCCCTACCCCCGCAATATATTCAACCCGATGTCTACATCCTCAAGGTGGACGACGAATACGTGATTCAGCTCAACGACGAAGGGACGGCCAAGCTCCGGGTCTCCCCTTCCTACCCTAAAATTCTGGAGCAATCGCGCAAATCGGACAAGAAAGCCTCGGAATTTATTAAAGATAAATTCAAGTCGGCCATGTGGCTGATCAAGAGCCTGGACCAGCGAAACCGGACCATTTACAAGGTCGCCGAATCCCTGGTCCGCCATCAACGAGACTTTTTTGACCGTGGCGTGGAATATATGAAACCCCTGGTATTGCGGGAAGTGGCCGACGATATCGGCATGCACGAGTCCACGGTCTCCCGCGTGGTCAACAATAAATATGTCCATACGCCTCGCGGCGTCTTCGAGTTGAAATACTTTTTCCGTTCGGGTCTTTCCTCCGCCTATGGAGAGGATGTGTCTTCCCTCGCGGTAAAAGAGAAGATCCGCAAGCTCTGTAATGAGGAGTCTCCCCAAAAACCATATAGCGACGCCACCATCGTCAAGATCCTGACGCGGGAGGGCATTCGCATCGCCCGGCGGACCGTTGCCAAATATAGAGAGGAGCTCGGCATTCTTTCCTCATCCAAACGGCGACAGAAACTCTAATCGACGAAAGGGAGGAGATATGAAGATAGATTTTACCGGACGTGGAGTCGAAATCAGCAACCAGCTTCGCGATTATACGCGCACCAAGCTGGATCGCCTGGTACGGCACTTTGCCGACATTCGAGACATCAGCGCCGTGCTTTCCGTGGAGAAATACCGCCACCGCGCTGAAATAAAGTTCTCCACGCCCAAGCGCGGCTTCCACGGCTCCGAGGAAACCAGCGATATGTTTCTATCCGTGGACCGGGTGGTGGATAAGCTGGAAGCGCAGGTAAAAAAATTCAAGGAGAAAAAAACCACCAAAAAGCGGCATACCACCGCGACGATCCGCGCCACGGACATTCCCCTGAACGGCACGGACCTGGCGCCCTCGGAGAGCGCGGGGAGCGATGTCAAAATCGTACGCCACACGACCCCGCTTAAGCCCATGAACCTGGAGGAAGCGGTGGAGGAACTGGAAAAGCTGAACCAGGAGTTCATCATGTTCCGCAACGCGGATAACGAGCATGTCAATGTGGTGTACCGTCGAAAGGACGGCCATATCGGCCTGATCGAGCCTGGAAATTAAAACAAAAGTGAAGAAACGAGCCGCCAAAAAGAGTGGCGATTATTTTGATCTCATCGCTCACTCGCTGACGCGCAAAAACCCGCGCCAACCCTATACCGTGGGCCAATTGTTCGAGGCCTGTGGGGACCTGGAAATTCAAATAAGCGCGGGTGAGGGCGGCATGGACCGCGCGCTATCCACCCCCAAGGTCCAGCTTTTGGGCCTCGCCCTGGCCGGGTTTACCGACGATATCGAGACCGGCAGCGTTCAAATCTTGGGCGGCGCGGAGCTGCGTTTTATCACCGAACGCCTGCCGCAACAGGCCCCCGAGTTTCTGGATCCCGTGTTTCAATGCGGCATCGGCTGTTTCCTCGTGCCCGAGGGCCTGCAGG
>JBGTRP010000243.1:0-8939 GCA_041940685.1 Acanthopleuribacteraceae bacterium | reverse complement strand
CTTTACCAAAATGGCGCGAGATTTCATTTTTGACCCACCGCCCCCCTCTCCTCCAGGGATTTGGTCAAGTGATTGAGAACGATAAAAATCACGCCCATTCGAGAAACCGGAACGGTCGGTGTACGGGAGCTAGCGGCCATAGAAAATGCGTTTTTGGATCGGCATGGCGCATAGGCAATAAAATTTGTCCCGAGACCTGAGCTTGGATCATTCCATAATGGACTGACACCCCATTCAATGAAACTCGTTGATTTCCAGCTTTGCCTCAATTCCTTCCCACAAATTTTCCAGTAAGGGGAATCGGTATGAAAAAACTAAAGCTCACCGAACTGAAATTAAAAAGCTTTATTACCAAGCTACCCACCGCGAGGGATCGCGAAATCCGAGGAGGGGGAAGCGTGCTTGTCCAAATTACAAATCCCATCGTCTGTAAAACGCTTGTACCAAGCGAACCCGATGTATGTGGTGCGTAACGCGCAAGATTGAGGCTTGAAAGCCTTAAACCGGGGATGGTGGTCGGAAACCACTTTCATTGAACAATCATCACAAAACATAAGGAGAGCAGGCATGCAAAAACAAAAACTGACCGAGCTCAAATTGAAGAGCTTTGTCACCCAAATCACGCGCCAGCAACATAAGCGAATCAAGGGGGGAGATGGACATACGGGAATGGTCGATTGTGCCCCTATTGACACCAGTGAACCACCGGCGGTCTGCGGCCCAAGGACAAGAACCGGAACCCAATAAGAGAGGTAGAGCGGGCCCTTTAAAAAAACTGTCGGAATGGATTTGCACCTTACGCGTACTCACTAGCCTGATCCTGAAGAAAGCGAGGAAGAATCCAGACCCTTGATCACGGGCCTTGCCAATGAGAAGATGTTTCTTCTCCTCCCCAATATTCCCCACTAATACCGAAATTAGAGTGAATGGATGTTTTGCTCAGCCAGCAAGATCGCCTCGTCCTCTACAATGACCCATGCGCCCCCCCTCTTCTTGCTCGTCCTATTTTCGATCTCACCCCATTTTCGGGCGGAGGAAGCCAGCGCACACTTTCGCCAATACTCATTGGACCAGGGCCTTTCCCAGAATTCGGCCACGAGTATCGTACAGGACGCTCGCGGCTTTCTGTGGGTTGGCACCCTCGACGGGCTCAATCGCTTCGACGGCTATCGGTTTAAGACCTTTCTGGCGGACCCGGAAGATCCTGGTGCCCTTTCAGCAAACTACATCCGTTGCCTGCTGGTAGATAGTCTGGGGCGACTTTGGTTGGGGACCCAAACCGGCGGCCTGATTTTTTTCGACGCGGAAAAAGAAACTTTTACCCAAATTTCCCTGAAGGGGAAGGGCAATACGAGAAGGTCCAACACCAACGTATATGCGCTTATACAAGATCGCGGCGGCGTGGTTTGGGCAGGGATCGAGAGTGGGATTTGCAGCGTGGAAGATTTTCATACTTCCGCGACCTACCTTTTCCCGCAAGCCAATTCCGACACAAAGGAGTTCACAACCACCCTTTGGGAAGACAGGGATGGGAGATTGTGGGTGGGCACCTACTCCCAAGGCCTACTGGGTTTCGATCGAGGTACGAAGACATTCTTTCCTTCGCCCAAGGATGGGCCTTTATCCATATTGGCGTTGTATGAGGACCGGCAAGGCAGATTCTGGGTAGGCACGAGAACCCAAGGGCTTCAAACATTCGATCCGCAACGACAGATCTTTAAGCGATGGGATTTGCCCGCGGTCAGAGTGAATGCCATCCTCGAGGACCGGGAGGGCACCCTTTGGATCGGCACCCATGACAAGGGTCTTTATTGTATTGACCCTGACGGGAAAACCCGTCACTTCCAGCACCACCAAGGCCTACCGAGCAGTCTGACCGATGACCAGATTCTTTCACTGTGCCAGGACCGCTCTGGTCATATTTGGATTGGTACGGACAATGGGGGCGTAAACCAATACCGCAAGACGCCCTTTCAGCATTACCGCCACAATCCCAACAGTCGGGACAGCTTGAGTCACAATCTGGTGTGGGCGATTCACGAGGATCGGGAGGGTTTCCTTTGGGTGGGCACAACCAATGGCCTCAACCGCATGGATCAGGCGAGGGGGAAAACGGATCATTACCACCACGAGCCGAATAATCCCAACAGCTTGAGCAGCAACAAGGTACGGGCGATCCACGAAGATCGGCAAGGATTTTTGTGGCTTGGCACCCATGGCGCCGGATTGAACCGCTTCGATCCAACTCGCAAACATATTACCCGCTACCCCGCGACTCCCGATGATCCCAAAGGCCTGAGCCATCCAGTGGTGACGGTCCTTCTTGAAGACCGATTGGGCGTAATCTGGGTAGGCACCGAGGGCGGCCTGAACCGCTACCATGAAGAAGGGTTTCAACGGTTCGGGGTCCATCCCATCCAATTTCGATCGGGACTGACTGACTTCCGCGTCACAACCCTCCACGAAGACCGCGCGGGGAAATTTTGGATCGGGACATTCGGCACGGGCCTGTACTTAATGGATCGTCATTCCGGCCAATTCAAACCAGTCCCTCTGGATCGGCAAGCAAGGGGCTGGAGAGGTGGCGACGCCATCACCTCCATCTGTGAAACCGAGGAAAACGGTCAAACCACCCTTTGGTTGGGTACCTACGGCGGTGGACTGTACCGCATGAATGCAGAAACCGAAACCATCCGTAACTATACGAGGAAGGACGGCCTGCCCAACGAAATTGTCTATGGTGTGTTGGTCGATGGCGGGCAACGGCTGTGGATGAGCACCAACCAGGGCCTGGCGCGCTTCGACCCGCGCACGGAAACCTTTCGAGCCTATGGGCCCGAAGAGGGCATTCAAAGCAATGAATTCAACCGTGCCGCCTACTTCAAAAGCGCACGGGGCGAGCTATTTTTTGGTGGTTTGAACGGGTTTAATGCCTTCCGCCCGGAACAAGTGAGAAACGACCCCTTTCCACCTCGCATGGCGCTCACCGATTTTCTGCTCTTCAACAAAAGCCTTTCCTTGAGTGATGACGCGCATCCATCGCCGCTTGAAAAAGTGATCGGGGCCACCGAACGGCTCACCCTTTCCCATCGGGACAGCATGATCACCTTCGAATTCGCTGCTTTGCACTACGCCGATCCCCAAAAAAACCAATACGCCTACATGCTGGAAGGCCATGACGAACACTGGATCGAGACCGGCGCGGACAACCGCCGCGCCACCTACACGGCGCTAGACCCCGGCGCCTATACCTTTCGGGTAAAGGGTTCCAACAAGGACGGCGTTTGGAGCGAGCAAGAAGCCCGCGTACGGTTATTCATTCAGCCGCCGCCCTGGGCGACCTGGTGGGCAAAGACCCTCTATGCAGCCTTGCTGGCACTCGCACTGGCCATCTACCTGCGCTCCTCACAAAAAAAGCTGGCGCGCGAAAGGCAAATCTCGCTGCAAGAGCGGGAAATGGCCCGGCAGGCAAAGATGATGGCGGAAAAGGACCGCCAATTGGCGGAACAAGCCAAGGCATCCGAACAAAAGCTGCGCCAATTCAACCGCGATCTCGATCTCAAGGTCGTCGAACGTACCCAGGAGCTGATGCAGGCCCATGGGCAGGTGGAAAAGCAAAAGCGCAAACTGGAGACGCAGACGCGCGAGCTCACCCGCCTGGACGAGCTTAAAACCCGCTTTTTCACTAACATCTCCCATGAGCTTCGCACGCCCCTGACGCTCATTCTCGGGCCGCTTGAAAACATGTCGGAGCGGGAAGGCAGCGACAAGGAACGGACACAGCGGGAGATGATGGTCCGCAATGCGCGGCGCTTACAGGAGTTGATCAACCAATTGCTGGACATCTCCAAATTGGAGGAAGGCAAGATGACCCTACATACCCGAACCCAGGATCTGGTTGCCTTCCTGCGGGCCAGGGTCGCGAGCTTCGCATCCCTGGCCGAGAGCAGAAACCTGCACTTGGGTTTTCAGACCGAAGCCCCCTCGATACCGGTCCGCTTCGATCCCGAAAAAATGGAAAAAATCATTTACAACCTGCTCTCCAACGCCTTTAAGTTCACCCGGGAACACGGCAAGATCTCGGTTTCGGTTCAAGTGGAGGAATCAAATTGGGTACACATCGGCGTTCGCGATACAGGCAAGGGCATTCCCCGCGAACAACTGCCCTTCCTCTTCGATCGCTTCTACCAGGGACAAAGTTCTTCCAGCGGGTTCTCCGCCAGTTCGGGTCTCGGCCTCGCCCTTTCCCGCGAATTGGTGGAGTTGCATGGCGGAAGCATAGGGGTTCGCAGCGAAGAAGGATTCGGCAGCGAATTTATCCTGCGCTTTCCCACACGAACGGGACAAGCGGCCGAACCATCTCCCACACCCGGTGCAATTCCCATCGATGTAGCCCCACGGAACGTTCAGGAACAGGGGCCTGCCCCAGAACCGGAGCTCCACGACGATCGACCCACGATTGTCATCATCGAAGACAATGCCGATATGCGGCAACACCTCGAAGACAGCCTCAAGGAGGCCTACCGGATTCTGCTCGCGGCCAATGGTCCTGAAGGCATCGAAATCGTATGGCAAAACAAACCGGATTTGGTGATCATTGATATCATGATGCCCGGCATGGATGGTTTCGAGGTGTGTCAAAAACTCAAGCAGGACGATTGCGGTTTCCCCATCCCCACTCTCCTGCTCACCGCGAGAACTTCTTCGGAGGCCAAAACTCTGGGCTGGAAGGCGGGCGCGGACGCCTATCTTTGCAAGCCCTTCGTACTTGGCGAGTTGCTGGCGTTGATCGCCAATCTCATCGCCACGCGCAAAAATTTGGCGCAACGCTTCCAAACTCGTACATTTTTCAACCCGGCTGAAATGGATGTCCCTCCCGCGGATCGCGTGTTCCTCGAACGGGCCAAAGCGCTCTTGGAAGAGTTTTCCGCCGACCCCGCCTTCGGTGTCTTCGAGTTGGCCGAAGAACTGGGGCTCAGCCGCAGGCAGTTGCTGCGCAGGCTCAACGATTTACTCGGCTATGGACCGGCGGATTTCATTCGCGAGTTCCGCCTCAAGCGCGCGGCTCAATTGTTGGAAAAGAAGACCGGAAACATTTCTGAAATTGCTTATGCCGTGGGTTTCAAAAACGCCGCTCACTTCACCGCCCGCTTCCGCGAAAGTTTCGGGGTCCCGCCCTCGGATTATTCCGCCCATGCACTGGCTCTTCAATCTTCGACGGATCAGGATGGGCCATCCCAATCTTCCTGAAGACCTGGGTTACCAGCCCAAAGTTTTGGCGGCTAGGCCTCTCGCATGAGCCATGTGAGGGGCTTGCGCACGATTTCTTCTTGCGTCACCACACCGATGAATTGACCATGGGCATCCATCACCCCGGCCAGGCCGACATTGTGGCGCTCCATTATCTCCAGTGCCGATTTGTTGGTTTCCTTCGAACCCACGGTGGCCTTCCCGGACTTTTCAAGATCTCCCCATTCTCAATGGCTGAAACGATCTCTCGATCGCTGTTCACCCACGCTTCAAAGTCGGAGGCCCTCCTGAATCCTTAAAATTGGCTACCCGTCTACTTGGTGAGGAGAATATTGCGCCTTTTCAAATTGGGGTGAAAGATAAAGTTGGATTTCACCGAAATTTGACTTTCCAATCACCTTGCCTTCACCTGGATGGGTTTACCTTTGGACACAGCAACAGGGCGTTCCGTCCATTTGTCCGGCCCGGCGGCGTCCTTGGAGGTGAAATATGTGGAGACGGATGAAGCATTCGGTTTTACAATTGCTTTGGCTCGCCCTGGTCCTTTGCGCCAGCCTATGGGGAAAGGAAAACGAATTGGGTTCGCTGGAGGGAATCGTCACCGACGGAGAAACCGGCAACCCCGTGGACGCCGTGACCCTGGTCATCAAAAACCGCTTGTTCGAGAAAGCGGTCACCATCGACGGCGCGTTCAACATCGAAAAAATTCCCGCCGGCGCTTACATGCTCCAGGCCTTTGCACCGGGTTATGAAGTCTACGAACAGGAGGTCAACATCCAAGCGGAGACGGCGACCCGATGGGAGCCAAGCCTTGCCCCCATGATTCTAAAGCTCAAGTACGTCACCGTGGCGCCCAGCACCTTTTCTTTATTGGAGCGCAATTTAGGCTCGAGCAGCTACCTGGACCGGGAAACCATCAAAAAAACGCCCCATTTCGGCGACGACCCCTACCGTTCGCTCGAATTCTTGCCGGGCGCCAGCAGCGGTGATTTCGGTTCCGCTTTCCAGGTCCGTGGCGGCCAGTACCGCGAAGTGGCAGTGCAATTGGATGGCATGGAACTCATCGACCCTTTCCACCTCAAGGATTTTACCGGCGTTTTTTCAATTTTGGACCCCGAGATTCTGCAGGGCATGAACCTTTCCACGGGCGGCTACGCGGCCAAATTCGGCAATGCCATGAGCGGCGTCTTGGAAATGGAAACCCGCACACCCTCGGAGCGCCGCCTATCCGCGAGCGTGAGTTTCGGCAACCTGAGCTTTCGCACCGAGGGCAGCTTCGCCAATGGTTTGGGTGGTTATCTTTTCTCGGGCAGGCGCGGCTATCTGGATATCCTGCTCAGCTTTACCGAGGACGAGGAGGAAGAGGAAGAAAGCGATATTTCCTATTACGATGCCTATGGCAAGGTTTTCTACACGCTGAATGCCAAACACAAGTTATCGGCCAATTTCCTGCTGGCCAACGACGATTTCCTGGAAAAGGAGATGAGTGCCGAAGAAAACGAGGAGGCCGACTCCACTTATGAGGATTATTACACATGGGTCTCGCTAAAGTCCTGGTGGACGGACCGGCTCGGCTCACAAACGGTGGTCTACTTCAGCGATTTTAGCCGGGACCAAACCGCCTCCAGTTTTGAGGTGGTGGAGTCCTACCAATTGCGCGACCGACGGGACCTACGCAACGCCGGTATTAAACAGGACTGGGATTTTTCCCTTGGTACCTCGCACTATCTTCGCTGGGGCTTCGATTTGCGGTCGGTCGAGGCGGATTACGATTATTTTGGTGAAATCGACAATGAAGTTCCTCTGGACGGTCAAGGAAGCCGCCTTGCCAATGTGCGCTTTTCACCCTCGGGAGATGAATACAGCGCCTACCTCACCGACCGTTTCCGTTTCGGGCCGAGGACCGTCGCGGAAATCGGCCTGCGCTACGATCGACAAACCCTGCTGAAGGACGACCAGATCAGCCCGAGGTTCAATCTCTCCCACGACTTAGGCAAGCGCGGCGCCTTGCGCCTGGCCTACGGCGTCTACCATCAGGCGGAACGGGCCCATGATCTGCAAATCGCCGACGGCGTCGACCGCTTTTCCCTACCGGAAAAATCTACCCATTACCTGCTCGGTTACGACCGTCGTTTCGGTAAGGGCATCGAGTTTCGCATCGAAGCCTATCTCAAAGATTTCGAGGATTTGCGCACCCGCTATGAGAACCTGACCCGTTCGGTTGTCCAATACGCGGGTACCGGTCCGGATCGGGTCGCCATCCCGGCGGATACGGGCGAGGTCAAAGGCGTGGAGGTCATCTTCAAGCAGAATATCGGTGGAACCTGGAGCTGGTTTGTCAACTACGCCTGGTCGCGCGCGGAAGACGAGGTTGATGGCGAAACCATTCCCCGCCAGTGGGACCAGGAACACACGGTCAACTTCAACCTCAACTACCGCTACGGCAAAAAGTGGAATGTCAATATGGCTTGGATCTACCACACGGGCTGGCGCACCACGCCGCTCGAACTGGTCGAATCGATTGGCTCCGATGGGGCCGCCGGCTATGAAATCCTGCCCGGTCCCTTTTTCTCCAACCGCTTGTCCGCCTATCACCGCATGGACCTGCGCATCAACCGCCAGGTGTTCATCAACCAACGCCGCGGCTTCGAGCTCTATCTGGATATCGCCAACCTCTATAACCGCAAAAATCAGCGCGGCTATTCGGAAATCCAATTGGCCCTGGACGAAAACGGCCAAGCCTTTATCGACCGTGAAGAGGACACCTGGCTTCCCATTCTGCCTTCTTTCGGCTTGACCTGGCGGTTTTGAGGGAGAGGCGGGCCCGCTCGCATATAATGAGGATATGATGCGCGTACTGTTGATCGAGGACAATGCCGATATCGCCGCCAATGTCGTCGAATATCTCGAAGCGGAAGGCTTTCTCATGGATTACGCCATGAACGGCATCGGCGGTCACCATCTGGCCTCCACCCAACCCTTCGACGCCATCATCCTGGACCTCATGCTGCCCGGCATGGATGGGCTTACGCTTTGCGAAAACCTGAGGCGGGCGGGCATTGCCACCCCGATTCTGATGCTGACCGCCCGCGACACCCTACCTGACAAACTGGCGGGTTTCGATGCCGGCACCGATGATTACCTGGTGAAACCCTTTGCCTTGCCGGAGCTTCAGGCCCGGTTGTTGGCGCTGCATCAGCGCGGACGGCGCGCCTCGCCGCGCTCTCTTTCCCTGGCCGATTTGGAAATCAACCTCGGCACCAATACGGTTTCCCGCTCGGGCAAGCCTCTGGAGATCAATAATGTGGGCATCAAAATCCTGCAAACCCTGATCGAGGCCTCCCCCAATATCGTCACCCGTAACGAGCTCATCTACAAAATCTGGCAAGATCACCCGCCGGGCAGTGACGCGCTCAAATCCCATATCTACAACCTGCGCCAGGTAGTGGACAAACCTTTCCAAGATACCTTGATCCACACGGTTCGAGGTCTGGGCTACAGGATCGTCGACCCCCATGCAAATTCATCATAGCCTGCGCTTTCGGCTGGTTTTGGCCTTCTCGGTCTCGGGAGCGCTCCTGGGCATCATCTATGGTTTCATCGCCTATACCTTCACCAGAGATATCGAGGATGAGATTGTCGAGACCCAATTACAGGTGGAGGCGGATGTCTTTCTGCGCCGTTTTGCC
>JBGTRP010000242.1:0-8961 GCA_041940685.1 Acanthopleuribacteraceae bacterium | reverse complement strand
GCGTACACCAAGCGCAATCCCGGGGAAAATCCCGCTGGAAGCCTTGCGGGAGGTCATCAGGCTTACCGACAGGGGTTCGACCGTAAGCTCGTACGCGCGCCGGCGGTCTTGCGGTCTTGAGGAGTTTGGGGGAATGGAATTGGGTAGAACCGCTCTCATCGCGGGCGGGAGCGGGTTTATCGGCGGTTTCTGTCTGCATTACCTCCTGCGCGACCCGCGCTACGAGCGGGTTTACGCCCTGGTTCGCAGGAAACTTCCGATCTCACACCCTCGCCTTACTCAAATCCTGGCCGACTTCGACGATTTGGCGGACATGCCCGGCTTTCCCCGCGTCCAAGACGTTTTTTGCTGTCTGGGAACGCCGTTACATCGCATTCGCAACCGAAGCCTGCTCGAACGGGTCGATCACGACTATCCGCTGGCGCTTGCCACACGGGCCCATGAACGGGGCGCCGCGCGCTTCATCATCGTGACCTCGAGCGGAATCGGCCCGCGCTCCCCGCTTTTTTACTGCCGATTAAAATCCAAGCTGGAATCGCGCTTGCGCGGGCTGGGATTCCCGATGTTGGTGGTTTTGCGGCCCTCACTGCTGCTGGGCAAACCATCCTCTCCCCGCCCCCTTCAGCGGTGGATCGGCCTGCTGATCCAACCCTTTCTATTTTTGTTTCGCGGTCCCCTCGGACCCTTCCGGCCCTTACCCGCGGAAGCCGTGGGTTATGCCATGGTGTGGAGCGCCTTCCATGTCCAAGGCGAGTTTCAGGAGCTAGGATCCTCAAAAATGCACGGCCTCTTCAAAAAAAGAGGTTCAGTAGAAGTCGTTGGCCCCACGTGACGCGGGTCGTCCGGCGAGTTGAAGCTGAAGCTTAAACCCTCCGTCCATTTGAGATACAGGCGGCAATGAGAAATTGGCATTTCCCTGAAAAAAAGCTAGTATGGTAATTGAAAAACCCATACCGGTTTGGCTTCGCCAACAGGTTCATACAACCAGGAGGAAAGTATGATGGAATCCGTCGTAAAACGTCTCGCGCTTCTGATTTTTCTATTTGCCAGCTTTGGCCTGATGGCGCAAATGCGAATGATTTCCCATGTCACACGGGCGACCGGAGACAATACGGGGTTCGCAACCGACATTATCCTGGAAAATCAGGCGGTCGACGCGACAGAATACCGACTGGTTCCCTACGACAATGCCGGCAACGCGCTGGAGGTAGTTTCCGGCGAGTTGGCCGGAAGGGCCTCTCTTTCGCGAGACGCCGCGGAGCTACTGCCTGCCGACACCTCCCATTTTGCCATCGAGGGCGAGGATGTGCGCATCACCGCGGCCTACCGCGCCAGATCGGGGGGAGGGAGCCCGGCGCATGTGGGCGAAAGCGATGAACAGGCGTCCAGTTACCGCCTCTTCACGGGAAATTGGGAGTCGGTGTTCGACGGATTCGCGGTAGTGAATCGGGGCGGCGAAAACGCGGATGTTTGGGTCGCGCAGGTCGGTTTTGACGGGGAAGTCCAACAAACGGTTCTCGCCGTTGCGGACCTGG
The DNA here is from genome assembly GCA_041940685.1 of Acanthopleuribacteraceae bacterium. Lineage (GTDB taxonomy): Bacteria > Acidobacteriota > Holophagae > Acanthopleuribacterales > Acanthopleuribacteraceae > JBGTRP01. The sequence goes on along the minus strand of JBGTRP010000242.1, from coordinate 7,426 downwards.
CGCCTCTGGCCAAGGGCCTGTTCATTATCGGCGACCCCAACGGCTCTCCCTTTTCCGCCAACGCGGAAAGCTACTACGAGGTGTACTCCACCCAAGGCCTCGCCATTACCGCACTCCGAGGGAACATCCCGGGATCGACCTTCCTCTGGACCAACGACGCCGAACCGCAAAACCAATCGGTCACCACGCGAGACGCCCAGGGCGTGTTCTACATCAAGGGCGGCAGCTTTTACGATGTGATCTGGTCCCTGGGTTACAACATGGCGGTGGATAGGCTTTGGCAGGCGGAGAGCTTTCGGCGCCAATCCCGAGGGCGCTTGGCGGAAATCGGCGGACCGGGCGCGGTGGCCATCGACACCTTTTCCCATACCATCGCCTACACCGAAGAGGAGCTCGAGGAGGCCTACCAAAACTTATCGCCCGATGCGCGCAGCATGGTTAAGGCTTACGTGGACGGCATTAACCGGCGGGTTGCCGAGGTCAACGCCGTACCCGCGATCCTGCCCTTCGAATTCGGCATTACGGGCGTGGTTCCGGTCGCCAAGTGGTCGGTGACCGATGTGCTGTCCTGGATGTCCTTCCTGTTACGGCAGTTCGATCCCAACGGGTTTGGCCAGGGCCAGCTCGACAATGCGGCGCTCTACCAGCATCTTCAGAACGACTTTCCCGAAACCGCGGCGGTCATGTTCGAGGACCTGCGTTGGATCAATGATCCAGGGGCGCAAACCATGATCCACGACTTCCTGGTAAAGGAGGACAAGCCTCCCGCGATTCGCGAACCCCTGCCCCCGATTCGAAATGACATCAATTTCAGCGAGCTTGCCCGGACTTGGGGACAACGGGCCCGGGAAAGGGATGAGTACCTCAAAAGCATCAACGCCAAGGTCCAAATGGGAAGTTACGCCTGGGTGGTGTCCGGCGAGAAAACAGACACGGGCAACCCCATAATCTATTCGGGACCGCAAATGGGTTTCGGCGTACCCGCCATCGTGATGGAAGTCTCTATCGACGGCGGCGGCCTGAAGATTTCGGGCATGACGGTTCCCGGCATACCCGGGATCATCATCGGGCGGACGCCGCATCATGCCTGGTCCATGCAGGTGGGCCATGCGCATACCGCGGATCTCTACATCGAACCCCCATCCGCGCTTACCACCGCGGAGCATCGCACGGAAACCATCAAGGTGCTGGGGGCCGCGGACGTGGTCATCGACGTGTACCGCACCCAACACGGGCCCGTCATGACGCAAGACCCGGCCATCATCTCCTGGAAGTACGCGCATTGGGGCAATGAGTTCGATACCATTCAAGGGTTTTTGGATCTGGCGCGGGCCGAGAGCATCGAGGAATTCGGCGAGGGCGTACGCAAAGCCGGCGTGAGCCAGCACTTTTGCTATGCGGACCGGGACGGCAATATCGCCTATTGGATGTCGGGCCGCGACCCGATTCGGCCCGAGGGCGAGTACCGCATGCCGCAAGGCTCGGTTGCGCCGCCCCTGGAATACGATATCGACAATGTACGCGATCTGGCCCATGACAGCAACACCCCCTTGGGCTATTATGGCGGCTGGAACAACAAGGCCAGCAAGGATTACAACAACGCGCCCATCGCCTCTGCGGCGAATTACGGCCCCTACCATCGAGCCCATGTAGTAGATGATTATTTAGCGGCCAGTGACAATTTGAGCTTTGAGGAAATTCGGGATTTTGCCATCGATATCGCGGCCACCGACGGCGTTGGCAGCGGCGGCAACCCCTGGCAATTTATTCAGGATGAGTTCAAGGCGGCGGTTGAAGCCGATTCCAACCAGGCGCGCAACGAGGCCGTCGCCCTTCTGGACGCCTGGGACGGTCATTTCGTGGACGGAGGCGAGGTCCGCTGGATCAGCGGAACCGACCGCGCCGACGGCTGGATCCTGCTGGATGTCTGGCTTACCAACGTGCTCATCAATACGTTTTCCGATGAGCTGGAATTCGTTCCCCGCAGTGTGATGTTGAACGTGCTCCTGCACAGCTTCGAACAATACGCCAGCATCCTCAACAACTATGATTGGTACACCAACCTCGACCCGGAAATGCCGCAGACCAAACAGGAAATTATCGTGCAGTCCCTGGATGAGGCTTTGGAAATCCTGGGCGACCGGCCCTGGGGAACCGGATTGCGGGGAACCATCGATTATCAGCATTTTTTCCTGGGAATCCAGCATCGGACGCCCTTCGCCAATCGGTCGACCTACGCGCACTGCGTGGAAATGGGCGCCAACGGTCCCGTTCGCATCGAGAGCATGTTCCCCCTGGGACAATCCGGCACCATCTTCAACGGCTCGGTTTTGGACCCCAACTATTTTTCGATGGTTGAGTTCTACGACAACTTCGCGCCGCGAAGCTTTCCCTTATTCGACTAATCGGCGTACTAACCAGGGCGGCCTTCACGGCCGCCATTCTTCACGGTTCGGCCCGGAATCAGCTTCCCTTTTTCACCGCTTCCTCAACAAGGGCCTGGAAACGCTCCAACTGGCGCCGGTAGGCTTTTCGCTCGGGATGGTCTTCCACCGCGAGTTCCATGAGCCGCACGGCCTCCGCGGGGTTGCCCAACGCATTTTCGATTTCCGCCTGGGTGTCCAGAATCATGGCCCGATCCTGACCCGGTTCTGAAAGCGAAATGCCCTTGATGGCCAGCAGCCGCGCCTCTTCCAGCAACACCCCGTTTTCGAAACACCACCAGCTCAAGCGATTCAGGCTTTGCGCATCGCTTTCCCAATCCTCCGGAAGAAGATCCCGATACATTTCAAAGGCCTTTTTCGGCGACTGCTCCACGTGCAGGGCATAATTGATGCTCAGCCTTTCCAGCCGCTCCTGCCGGCCATCCGCCTCGGGAAGCGCTTTTGCCAGGGGTAGGGCCCGTTTGACGAAATGGGCCACATCCTCGCCGCGTCGCTCGTTTTTGGCCATGCTCATCCCCATTTCCGCAACGGCCAGACGCGGGCCATCCTCAAGATCGTCGCCTTCCAACAGTGCGTTTGCCTCCGCGCGTATGCTTTCGTATGCAATCTTGTCCGGCTCGCTGTAATACCGGCTGAACTTGATTTCAAAGATGTTGAAGCGGTAACTCGTGTGAGGATCCTCTTTCACGCGCTCGGCGGTTTCATAGGCCTCTATCGCGGAATCATAATCGGAAAGGGACTCGTGATAGCGTGCGAGAAAAACCGCATTCTCCTCGGTGGGCTTTTGCTTGAATTGGGCGAGCTTGTCGGCCAGGGGGATCGGGTTCTTCATACCCAGCCGGAAATTCTCCAAAAAGTAATTGCGCTCGTAGCCCACCCAGCGGTATATCACCTGCAAATCCTTGTTCAAGAGCACATAGGTTGGAAAGCCCTTGACCTCGTAATCCCGGGCGATTTTGATGCCCTCGCCCTTTTCCGCGTCAATTTTCTGAATCACCACATCGGCCAGGGCCTCTTTAATCTGCTCATCGGTTTGGGAGTCCCTGTCAAAGGCCTTGCATGGGCCGCACCAAACCGCGTAAAAATCGATCAAAATCGGCTTCCCCGCTTGCTTAGAACGTGCGGACGCCTCGTCCAACACGCCCGAAAATGCCGCGAGGGACAGGGAAAAAATCCAGGGAACCCACCGGGTCAACCTCATTTTCATTTTCCAACTCCTTGATTTCAGATTGCTATGGGTTTCGGGAAAGAGGAAACAATCCCTGGCAAGGGAATCCCTCAGTTCAGCAGTATTCCCATCCAGCAGAGGGTCCGCCTGGTCGAGGGTTCTCGGACGCGGGATCTGGGCTTCGCCACGGCCATCAGTTCTTCTCCTCCCGGCCGGCCTGGTTCCGAATTCGCCGGTGCAGGCGCGCCGCCTCCACCAACCGGGTTTCCAGTTGCTCGTAGTACTGACTTTCGCCCAAACTCGACTTGCGCGCCTTCAGCTTTTCCACATCCTCGATTAAGGCGAGGTAACGGTCCACCCAATCGCGGGGAACCCCGGCAGGAAACACAAAATCTTTCAGGTAGCAGGATCGGGCGAGTTCGCCGTCGATCGCATCGCCGCCGCGGCCGAGCCGAATCGCCGGATCCGCATCCGCGAGGAACAAACGCGTGCCCAGGCCATCGCCGTTGTCGTCGAGGATCGCGTGCTCCGTGGGAATCAAACCCTCGCCCAGGTACCAGGACTCGGTGAGCGAGGCCGCCAGTTCGCAGGCTTCCCATACCGAGATGCGCTCGTCCCGGTTGCGGTCAGCGCCGCCATCTTCCAAACCCTGCAGGAAGAGCTCCATGAACTCCGTGGCGTTCTGCTCCGCCACGGTTTTCGTGGCGGAGCAGATGATGCGGCCTTTCTTGCTGAGCACATTGATGAAGCCAGCGGAGGCGGAGGCCGCCTGAATGAGCACGACCCGCCGCGCGGGGATGGCGTCCAACAGCTCGGCCAATTGCACGGCGGTCAGGTCCCTGCCGGGAATCTGAAAACGGGAAGTCTCCTGTAAATAGCTGCCATGGCCGATGAGATAGAGAAAGAGATCCTCATCTTGGGAATGGTTCGCGGCCAGCTCTCTAAAGGCCGCGCGCAGGTTTTCGAGGTTGACGGCTCGACCGGGAGCGCCCTCCGCGAGGGGCGCCTCCTGAAATAAGAGCACATCTCCCCGGTCTCGTCCCAAATCCTCGATCAGCAACCGGTAGAGCCGGCTTGACCAATCGCGAAAACGATCGCGATATTCTTCCACGCCGCCGCTGCCGCTGATAATGACATCGGTCGCGCCCGCAGGGAGCTTCGAGGCCGGCCAGAGCAACAGGCATGCCCAGGGGACCAGAAAAAACGAATGCCTCACGCGAACCCCTTTTTCCGGCGCAGGTACCACTCAAGGGAAAGCAGCAGGATAAAGATGGGGAAAAAGAGCCAGAAATGCCAAAAAGGTAAACGAACCCGGTCGCTTTCGCGGTGGCTGGTGCGGGGAATTCGGTCGATCAATTCCCCCAGCCGATCCAAGCTGAAATAGGCGCCGCCGGTTGCCGCTGCCAAATCGCGCGGGAATTTTTCATTGAAGCGCGCATGGTTCCATTCGCGCTGATCCGGCTCCACCAAGAAGGCCTCATCCACCAGCACGCTCGGCGCGGCATCGCCGACGCCGCTGAGCCGCCAGCGATAGAGGCCCGCGTCCCCCGTGTGGACCACGGCCTGGTACAAACCGGGTTCGGTCAGGGATTCCTCCAGCGCCAGATTCCGCTCGGCGCCCCTCGGGGGCGTAAGGCTGAGGCGGGCCTGGAGTCCCGTCCATTCGTCGAACCGATCGTCTTGGGCCATGATTTCCAGAACAACTTCCTCGCGCTCCACATACGCGTCCTGCTTATTGCGCCACCACAGCTTGGGCGCGGCTTCCCGCGCCAGACCCCGCGCCATCCTACGCCACAAATCGCCATGACGCGGGTCCTCGGATTCGGTGTGCATATGCCAGGCCCAGGTAGCGCCGGTAGCCAGGACCGCCGTGATCCCCTCGCCATAGCGTTGTAGCGCGAACAGGGGCAGGCCATCCACGGCGCTGTCCGGCGAATCCGAGGTAGCCATGATCGTGGCGCCGGGTCGGGTCAAGGGAAAGGTGTTCAAGCCGGCCAGATCGGGAAGATTGGCCCACATGCGGTCATTTTCCACGGGGTTGGCGGCCAGGCTCCAATAGCCGGAAAGCAGGCCGTCCACCGAGGGTTTGGCCTTAAAACTCTGGCTGAAGGCGGTCACGCGCGCCTCCGGATCTTTTTTCTTTTCCAAAACCACGGGCAACAGCGTTTCCAAGAGGCTCGCCCCGTAGTCGCCTTCCGAAAAGGAATGCGGCCCCCCCAGCATGAACAGCACCCCGCCGCGTTTGCGCACGAAGTCCCTCACCAACTCCAGTTGCTCCAGGGAAAAGAAACCCGCCTCGATATCGCCCATAATCAAGAGATCGTAGCCGAACAGGTCCTCCGCTTTTTCGGGAAAGCCGCGGCCCGCGTCCTCTTGCTTTCCCCCAAACCGTAGAAAAACCGCCTCGTCATAGCGCGGCTGGTCCTTGTCTTCTTGATCGAAACCCTCGAACAGGGGGTTTACCAAGGTCGATTTTTTGCCGCGATAGACGAACTTGGTTTCCGCGGCGGAGATGCGCAGCACGCTGGTCAGGTCGAATTCTTTGTCTTCCCGCAAGGCGCGCTGCACGAATTTGTTTTCCCAATTGGGCCGGCCGCAAAAATAAAAGATTCTCCAGGTTTTTTCCCGATTATCCAATAGGAACGAAGATTCGTTGTTGCCCAACACGGGTTCCGACGCCGCGCCCTCGGCCGGACCGGCTTCTAATCCGATTCGCGCGGTGTAGGCGAGCCAACCCTTCCGATCGGGGCGAAACTCCAGGTGGACCTCATGGGATTCCTCAGCGCCATTGATGGTGACGGTTTTGCTGTCCATTACCCGCCGGCCGTCGGCCACCTCCACCCTGACCCGGCGCCCGGCAAGCGCGGTCGCGCTGAAGGCCACGCTGGTTGAAACCGGACGATCTCCTCCCCGTGAGCGCGAAAAAGCGAGGTTCTCCAATTGAAGATCGGACCAGGAGTCCCGTTTGCCCACGCCCACGGTCAGCAGGGGCGCGTTCCATTCCGCGGCCTTGGCCACCACATCCGCGGACGCCCCGGGCTGCTCCACGCCGTCGGTGAACAACACCACCGCGGCGATCTCAATCCCCTGAAAGTCGCGCAAGGCGCTCTCCACGGCCAGTCCGTGGTTGCTTTCATCCTGGCCGAACTCCAGGCTGTCCAGGGAGGAAATGCGTTCCGCGCCCTCGCCGTATTTGTAAAGCGCGACCTGGTAACTTGCGCGAAGCGGCTCCATCATGCTCTCTCGGTTTTCCTCGATCGCGCGCTTGAGCCGCTCGCCCCGCGTCTCGCCCGTGGCCAGGGGAATGCGCATGCTCTTTGAATCATCGAACAGCAGCAACACGAACTGCTCGGTCGGATCAAAGCGAAAACCCACGAAGCCCGGGTCCAGCAGCAGAAAACCCGCCAAAAGCATGACCGCCACCCGGGCGCACATGAGGAAGCGGCGGGTATTTTTCGGCAAGGAAGCGGTTCGCCGCCGGTAAAACCAGCCCACGCCCAGACCCAATGCCAACAGCAGCAGCAGGCATGCGGCCAAGCTCAAGGGCGCTCCGAATTGGAAGCGAAGATTCACCAAATCCTCGGCGCCCGGTCCCGCCAACCATTGCTTGAAGGATTCCATCAAGGCCGTTGCGTCCTTTCCGACTCGGAGAGCGCCTGAAAGTATTCGGAAACGCGGTCGCGGTATTCGTCGGGAATGCTGCCGTCATCCCGGTAGACAAAGCGGCGTTCTCTTTTTTGTTCTCGAATTTAAGAAAATATATGTAATAATCTCTTAATTGATACAGTATTTAACTTTTTTCTGTTTCAATTTT
>JBGTRP010000241.1:0-8976 GCA_041940685.1 Acanthopleuribacteraceae bacterium | reverse complement strand
TGGACGGCAATCTTCGCATCACCGGCCGGGACAGCATCCGGTTCCAGGCCGTCGCCTCCAATACCGAATACAGCGCCGATATCAGGGACAGGTTTGACCAGCCGGAGGGTTCCTTCGACGGCTTGGGTTATCGCGTACGCTACCAGCACGCCTCGCGCGATTGGTTCTGGTTCGCCCAACACCAGAGCCTGGACCCGGAGTTTCGCGCGGATTTCGGTTTCATCCCCAGGGTGGATACGCGGGTGTCCCGCGCGGGCGCGCAACGCACCTTTTACGGCGACAGCGACCAGTGGTTTCGCCAATTCCAAATCTTCGCATCCGCCGATATCACCGAAAACCACGACGGCAAGTTGACCGACCGTGGCCAGGATCTCGTCTTTAGCTATCAAGGCCCCTACCAGACCTTTATCGAATTGGCGCTTGCGCCCAATGACGAGTCCTTCGACGACGTCAGCTACGATAACTTCCGGCAAGGCGTATTCTTTCTCATCCGCCCCACGGGCGACTTCGAGGCCCAGCTCCTGGTGAATTGGGGAGAAACCATCGATTTCGCCAACTCGCGACAGGCGGATTTCATCACCTACGAACCCAATATCACCCTAAAGCTGGGCCGCCGCTTCCAGGGCGTATTCCGCCACACCAACCAGACGCTGGACGTGGATGGCGGCGAGTTGTTCACCGCAGAGCTCACCCAGGCCAACCTGATCTACCACTTCAACCTCCGCACCTTCTTTCGCGGCATCTTGCAGTACACCGACATCCGCCGCAATCCGGAACTCTACTTCACCGAGATCGATTCCCAGAGTGAGGCGCTCTTTACCCAGCTTCTGTTCTCCTACAAAATCAACCCGCAGACCGTATTCCTGGCCGGCTACTCCGACAACGGCGACGGCAACCAGAGCATCGACCTCACCAAACGGGACCGCACCGTATTCGTCAAAATCGGCTACGCCTGGGTATTCTGAAATCAAGCAACAAGGTTTCAGCCGCAAGCTTCAGAAACGATAGTCCGCCTGGCCGGCTACGGCCTTCAACCCGCTTCCCGTCCCCTGTTTCCTTTGCGCCAGCGCTTCAACGAAACGATCAATGATCTCCTCGCAGGTCTCCACCTTATGAATATCGGCCACGCTTTTGCCCGCGGCCCAATAGTCCTTGAAGCTCATGCCCTCCCGCGAGGCGCGTTTCAGTTGACGCAGGGAGAGCAGGGTGTAAATGCCGCGCATCAGCTTCTTGGTGTGGCGCCCCCGCAACAGCCAGCGCGCGAAGGGGCCCGCCTTGGTGCCGACCCTTTCCACATGCGGCGTTTTGATGATCGCGCAGGGCACGCCGGACAGCTTGTCGGTGAGCACGATATCTTCCTCATCCGCGGCGAGAATGGCTTGTTTGTAATCCTCGTGGGCATTGCACTCCACGGAGGCAATGAAACGGGTGCCCATCTGTACGCCGGCATAGCCCAGGTCGAGCGCGCGCACGAAGTCGGCCTCGCCGCCAATGCCGCCCGCGCAGATCAGCGGCGCGCCCAAATCCGCCAGTTCCTCTAACAGTTGCTCGGGGGTCCGTTCACCCGCGTGGCCGCCCGCGCGGCGGTTCACGCAAATCAGGCCATGTACGCCGGAGTCCAACGCCTTGAGCGCCCATTTGCGTTCGGTGACATCGTGGTACACCACGCCGCCTTGGGCTTCCACCAATTTCACCACCCAGTCCGGCTTGCCCAGCGCGGTAATGAAGAAACGCACGCCCTCCTCCAGCGCAATGTCGATCCAGCGCGCCATGCGTTCCTTGTAGGCGCGCACGCTTTCCTCCACGATGGCGTTGAAACCGATGGGTTTTTGCGTAAGTCCGCGAATGATGCGCAAACCCTCCCGTAAATCGTAACCATGGGCGTAGGTGAGCGACATGGGTTGCACGATGCCGATGGCGCCGGCCGCCGAGGCCGCGGCCACCAGTTCGGGATTGCTGCAGGGGTACATGGCGCCGCAAATGATCGGGTACTGGATCCCCACCTGGCGGGTAAAAGCTGTTTCAAAAGGATTGGTCAAATCCGGCTCCCAACTTGGCAATAGATGGGAGCCGCTGGTTTCACGGCCACCACGAACGGCCATCATAACACGGGCCGAACGAAGCCCAATTCAATCGACGGCCGGACTCCGAGCAAATCAACCGCCCTGATCATTGAGCACGGTCCAAACCCGGGCCAGACCCGGGGACCTTAGCTATCGGCAGATTCCCCGCTTCTCGTTCGGGAAACAGCACGGCAGCGGCGTGGCGCGGTCTTTGCCCCCGCATGGAAGGCTAAAACATTGGTAACCCCGAAAACAATACCGAACAACACGATAACCGCGATCATGGAAGGCAACATGTTTCACCTCTTCTACAAACTTCAACCCTCAATTTAATTGCCCTCTTGGACAGCCCTTGTCCAAGCGCTTCAGTAGACTGTCTCTAGCGCTCGGGTCCCGGAGAGATCTATCCCCCCGATCCTCCGGGTCCGAGCCGTTTTCCCGTAACCCAGAACGGGAGAACCGTACAGACCAACGACCGAACCCCAGCGGTTCGGAACCCTTCATTCCCTCCCCGTCCCCGGCAAACCGCCGGAGGCGGACTTAGAACCCGTCCGGCTTCCCCCCGGACGGGTTCTTTTTTTGTTACGCTTCTCATTTGTCACTCTTCACACCATGGCGTAACGCGGGGAACTCCTCTATAATCTGAAAAACGCGCCCGTTGGTGGGGAACGCGATTCACCCGCATTTGTACACCCACGCTTCCCCAATCCGGGCAAATATCGACAGCCCACGGATGGTGCGCCCCAAACCGTCCTGAATCGAGGAGAATCCGTCAATGGCTTTGTATGGCTACAGCGAAGAACAAAACATGTTGATCGAAACCGTCGCGAAATTCGCGGAGGAGCGCATCAAACCCCACATCATGGAATGGGATGAAAGCGAACACTTCCCCAAGGACCTCTTCCATGAGATGGGCGAGCTCGGCCTGCTGGGCGTTTTGGTGCCGGAAGAATACGGCGGCTCCGGCTACCAGTACGTGGATTACGTGGCGATTCTGGAAGAAATCTCCAGGGTTTGCGGCGGCGTCGGTCTGGGCGTGGCCGCCCATAATTCGCTGTGTACGGGCCATATTCTGCAATGCGCCAACGAGGACCAGAAACGGAAGTATCTCCCCAAGCTGGCCAGTGGCGAGCATATCGGCGCCTGGGGCCTGACCGAACCCGGTTCGGGCTCCGATGCGGGAGGCATGATCTCCACGGCCAAGAAAGTGGAAGGCGGCTACATCCTCAATGGCACCAAAAACTTCATCACCCACGCCATCAGCGCGGATGTGGCGGTGGTGCTGGTTTCCACGGACTCCGCCATGAAAACGCGCGGCATCGGCACCTTCATTCTCGACAAGAGCATGAAGGGCTGGGGCGGCGGCAAAAAAGAGCAAAAAGTGGGCATGCGCTGCTCGGAGACCGCGCAGCTCGTCATGGACGAGGTTTTTGTGCCGGACAGCAACCTAGTCGGCGAACCCAACGAGGGTTTTGTGCAGGCCATGAAGGTGTTGGACGGTGGCCGCATTTCCATCGCGGCCCTGGCGTTGGGTATCGGGCGCGGCGCCTTGGAAGCGGCGCAAGCCTACGCGGGCCAGCGCAAGCAGTTCGACCGGCCCATCGACAGTTACCAGGCCATCCAGTTCAAATTGGCGGATATGGGAACGCAACTGGAGGCCGCTCGACTTCTGACCCTGAAGGCCGCGTCCCTAAAGGATCAAGGCATCGCCTCCACGCTGGAATCGGCCATGGCCAAATACTATGCAAGCGAGGTTTCGGTGCGCAACTCGGAGGAGGCCGTGCAGATTTTCGGGGGCTATGGCTACCTGCGCGATTATCCGGCGGAAAAATTCTGGCGCGACTCCAAGCTCTGCACCATTGGCGAGGGCACTTCCGAGGTACAGAAGCTGGTCATCTCGCGAGAAATGAAGAAACGATTCCAATAAGCACCCGTTCTCTCCCATCGCCCCCAGACGCTCCAACCCGGACGGAGGTTAGGTTTCCAGGATGAGCTGCCGCCATTCAATCAGTGGGTCGAGTCAGGTCCCTCCCGGACGGCCCGTGCGCCGAGCGGGATCATGAGGACCATCGGAATCACCGGCGGTATCGCGAGCGGCAAATCCGCGGTGAGCCGAATCCTGGCAGCGTTTCCCCATATCGACGCGGATCAGGTCAGCCGGGAGGTGGTGGAACCGGGCCAACCGGGTCTCATGCGGGTAACCGAGGCATTCGGCCGGGAGATCCTGGACGAGGAGGGCCGCCTCGACCGCGCGCGGCTGCGGGCCCTGATCGCGGTAGACGATGGCGCGAGAGAACGGCTCAACGGCATTTTGCACCCCCTCATCCGGCGCGCGATTCGCGCCAAGCTGCGCGCCTTCGAGCACAAAGGGGCCGAGGTGGTCTTCGTCAGCGCGGCCCTGATGATCGAAACCGGTTCCTACACCCAATACGACGCGGTCATCCTGGTGACCGCGCCCTTTGACGAACGCCTGAAACGGCTGATGGCCCGCGACGGCATGACCGAATCCCTGGCCCGCTCCCTCATGGCGGGCCAATGGGATGACGAACGCAAACGGCCGCATGCCACCGTTGAAATCCGCAATGTGGGCAATCTGGCCGATCTCGAAAACGCCACTTGGGTAGCTCTCCGCAAGTTGGGCGTCGAGCGGCCGAACCGCTAAATCCTCGCGATGATTGCGCGCGCCGCGCGCAGGCCATCCACCGCGGCGCTCACGATGCCGCCCGCGTAACCCGCGCCCTCACCCACCGGATACAGATCGAGGAAACCCTCGGACATCAGGTTGTCGTTGCGGGGGATCCGTAGGGGCGCACTCGTGCGGCTCTCCACGGCCATCAGGTTGGCTTCCCCACTCACGTAACCCTTGATTTTGCGATCGAATTCCAGCAATCCAAACCGCAGCGGCTCCGCAACCCAGGCGGGCAGGATCGTCCAAAGGTCCGCAGGCTCGGCGCGCGGCCTGAAATGCGTGGGCGCAAGGCCGCCGCGGCCCGCGCGGTCCACGAAGTCGGTAATCCGCGATGCGGGCGCGGCGTAGGCCATGCCGGTCGCGCCAAAGGCGGCCGCCTCCAATTGGCGCTGAAAGCGAAGGCCAACCAGCGGCGAATCCTCGAAACCATGACGGATGAGGTCTTCCGGCGTGACCTGCACGACCACGCCGGCATTGGCGAAAGGCGTGGAGCGGTTGGCGTTGCTCATTCCGTTAATGGCCATGTGCTCGGGCTCGGTGGGACTGGGAACCACGAACCCCCCGGGACACATGCAGAAGCTGTAGACGCCGCGTTGACCCAAATCCGAATCGGGCACCTGCGCGCTCAGCCGGTAGGCCGCGGCCCCCAACAACGCCCGATGTTCGGCCCGTCCGTATTGAGCGAGGTCGATCAACTCCTGAGGATGCTCGGCCCGCAGACCCACGGCAAAGGGTTTGGCCACCATGGGCAACCCCGCATGGTGAAGCATTTCCAGGGTATCGCGCGCGGAATGGCCGATGGCCAGGACCACCGCGGCCGCGGCCAGGGTCTCTCCACCCGAGAGCACCACGCCCCGTACCCAGTTTTCACGGGTGAGCAGGCCCTCCAGGCGGCTTTGGAACCGAAAGACCACGCCCCTTTCCACCAGATGTTGGCGCATGCGTTGGATCAGGCGCACAAGCTTATCGGTGCCCAAATGGGGATGCGCCTCCACCAGAATTTCCTCGGGACCGCCAAAATCAACGAATCGCCGCATCACCCAGCGGACGAGAGGGTCCTTGATGCGCGTGTAGAGCTTCCCGTCGGTATAGGTGCCGGCCCCGCCCTCGCCGAAACAGACATTGCTCTCGGTATCCAGGGTTCCATGGGAGCGGAGCTGCCCGATATCTTTCATGCGCGTTTCCACGGGTTTGCCGCGCTCCACCACCACCGTGGCAATACCCGCTTCCGCCAAAGCCAGGGCCGCGAACAAGCCGGCCGGCCCCGAACCCACCACCACGACCGGCTCCCGTGTTTGGACGCGGCCCTCAACCATGCCCAGGCCGGCCGGCGTTTCCACATCCAGGCGCGATCGTGGCCGCGGCTTGACGCCACGCGGCAAGGGTTCCCGCAGCGGTTCAGCCGTGGTAAATTCCACATGGAGAACCCGGAATAGACGGGGTTTGTGACGGGCATCCAGGGATTTCTTGACGATGACGACCGATTGCAGCGCGGACAGGGGAATTCCCGCCTCGCGCGCGATACGCCGTTCCAGGCGTTCGGTGGAGAGATCGAGCTCGGTTTTTAGATTGGAAATTTCGTAGAGGTTTGCCATCATGACCCCGTCAAGCCCCGGAAGTATAGCAAATCAATAGGCGCTCCAAACGCCTCGAAGGTCAGGTAGGCATCCCATGACGACAAGTCCCCGGCCACCCGGGTGGTTGGAGCGTTCGGTTCCGCTAGCGCGGCGAACCACCATTAAGATCGGCGGCAAGGCGGCCTACTTTTGCCGCGTTCACAAGCCCGAACGGCTACTTGCCGCCATTGGCTGGGCGCGGGACCGGGACATGCCGCATCTGGTTCTGGGCGGGGGCAGCAATCTGTTGTTGCCGGACGCGGGCTTCGACGGCTTGGTGCTTTCCATGGAAATCGTGGGCCGCTCCGCCCGCCGGCAGGGTCAACATATGTTTTGGGACCTGGGGGCCGGCGAGATTTGGGATGAGGTCGTGGCGCAGGCGGTGGCGCGGGGCTGGGCCGGAATCGAATGCCTTTCCGGCATTCCCGGCAAGGTGGGCGCCGCGCCCATCCAGAACATCGGCGCCTATGGACAAGAGCTTTCCGAAACCCTGTCGGAGGTGGAGGCGCTGGACCTGAAAACCCTCGAATTCAAGCGCTTACCGGCATCCGAATGCGCCCTCAGCTATCGGGACAGCAGGTTCAAAAGCCAGCAGCCCCATCGTTTCATTGTGACGGGAATCCGCATCGCGCTGCGCGTGGACGGCGCGCCGACCATCCGCTACCGGGACCTGGTTTCTCGGCTGCCGCGGACCGCCTCGCTTTCTCAAGTACGGGAAACGGTGCTGGCCGTACGGCGCGAGAAGTCCATGGTCATCGACCCCGCGGACCCCAACTCCGTAAGCTGCGGCTCCTTCTTCGTGAACCCGGTCCTCGGTCCGGAGGAATACGAGGCCTTCAAACAACGCGAACCGGGCGAGCACCCCAGTTATCCCGCGGAGGGGGACCGCATCAAGTTATCCGCGGCCTGGCTCATGGACAACGCGGGTTTCCACAAGGGATACACCCTCGGCCGGGTGGGCCTCTCCCAAAACCATTGCCTGGCCATCATCAACCGCGGCAACGGCAGCGCCGCGGAGGTCCGCAGCCTGGTCGCCCAGATTCAAGAGCGCGTGTTTCTACGGTTCGGAATCCGGCTGGTTCCCGAACCCGTAATGCTTTAAAAGCAATGATTCTCTAATAGCCGCCCGATCAACAGAGAAGAGGAGACCTTATGCAACTTCCCCATTTGGATAAAAAACCTCAAATCCCGGATTCCTGTTACGTGGATATCAGCGCCCGCGTCAATGGAGACGTGACCCTGGGCGAGCTTTGCAGCCTGTGGTTTCAGGTGGCCATTCGTGGCGATGTGAATTGGATTCGCATCGGCCGCCGCACCAATGTGCAGGACCATTGCGTCTTCCACACCTCCTACCAAACCAATCCCTTGCAAATCGGCGACGATGTCTCGTTCGGACATGGGGTCATCGCCCATGGCTGCACTATCGGCAGTCGCGTGCTGGTGGGCATGCAATCGGTTGTCATGGACGGCGCGGAAATCGGCGATGATGTCCTGATCGGCGCCGGCAGCCTGATCACCGAGGGAAAGAAGATTCCCAGCGGCGTCCTGGCCCTGGGCAGACCGGCCAAAATCATTCGCGATCTCAGCCCCGAGGAGCGCAACATGGTGGCAGACCGCGCCGTGCAGTACGCGCGCTACGTGGAGGCCTACCGCGCCCAGGGGAAGTTCACCGGTTGGCGTGATAATCGCTATCACCAAACCCGTTGAGAACACGAACTTTTGCCGTGCATTCGCGTAAGTTACGTCGTAGAATGAGGGCAAACGCGCATCTCACTTGGGGGTCTCATGGCACAAAAGCTCAGACTGGTCACATTCCTCGTCGTCCCACTCCTTGCATCCGGGTTTATTCTTCTCCGGGAAGAAAAACCCGGACCCACGGCCTACCAACCGCGCATCGCGAGTCTGGTTGGCACTTACCTTTCCTATTACCATTACGAACGCTACGATATCGACGACAAAATCGCGAAACGTTTGTTCGACGCCTATATTTCCTCGCTCGACTACAACCGGATGTTTTTTCTGGCCTCCGATATTGAAGAGTTTCGCCGGTTTGAGACCAAATTGGATGACGACCTGATCGCGGACCCCGCAAAGCTGGACAAACCTTTCCTGATTTTTAGCCGCTACCGAGAAAGGGTGACCCAACGGGTGGATGTCATTCTGAGCTTGCTCAAGCAGGACTTTGATTTTTCCAAGGACGAACAATTCCAACTGGACCGCTCCGAGGCGGCCTGGCCCGAGACCAGCGCCGAGTTGGACGAGTTGTGGCGCTTGCGCATCAAGGAAGACCTGGTGCGCTTCAAATTGCGCGACAAACCCGACAAGGAAGCCCTCGAACTGCTGGAGAAGCGCTATACCCGTCTCAAGAAGAATATTGACGAGTACGAGCCCGCGGATATTCTGGAGCGCTACTTGGCCAGCCTGGCCGAGAGCTTCGACCCGCACTCCTCCTATCTGAAGCCGGAAACCAAAGAGAATTTCGATATCCAGATGGGCCATTCCCTGGAGGGGATCGGCGCGACATTGCGCCAGGAGGGCGAGTACACCATCGTGGTCGACCTGGTGAAGGGCGGCCCCGCGGACCGCAGCAAAAAGGTTCACCCCAACG
>JBGTRP010000240.1:0-8988 GCA_041940685.1 Acanthopleuribacteraceae bacterium | reverse complement strand
CTGGAGAAAATCTGGCCGAAAAACTGTCATTTATCCTATCTGCGAGGTTTGCTCGGTTACTGCCATATACGGCTCGGACTCGGCGAAGACCGGGATTCCCTGTTGGTTTTAGAGGAGAGCCACCGTCAAATGAGCTCGGCCGACTCCCCGTGCGCCACCGAGGCGGAAGAGATTAAAAACTTGTTGGAGGAAGCCCGGCGCCTGGTTGATCAATCAAAACCGGACCTCGATTCTCCGGTCGCGGATCCCCAGGAGCGGAGCGGGCGCCAACAACGGTGAAGCCTTCCTCCGGCGCCAACCGTTGATCTGGACCGTCAAAATCACCCACATGGCCAAAAGCGGCGGGTTTGGGGTTCGATCATCACCGGAAAGCGGGTCAATATGGGGTCCAAAAATAATTCCTGGAAATACTTAAGCAGTTTGTAGCCTCCAAAATCCCTAGTCAAGGCAGGGGTGGCGAATGCCGCCTCAATCCCAAAACAACAGGAGCCTTGACCATGTATTTCAATCAAAGAATAAAAAGAAAGGAATTCGGCCCGGCGCGCAAGTTTGGCCGAGAAGAAGTTTCACAAATTCAAGACCCGCCCAACACGGATGAAGAAAATCCTCCTCAGGGGGGCGGTTCTTAACCTTCAACCAATCCAATGGAATGGGACGGATGAGATGGGTCAAGACAGGATGCGAAGCGGCTTGGAAAACTCGCCACGGGCCCCCGGCTCCGGACGAACGGGCATCCAACATGCAGGACATCCAATGATTTTGACCGCAATCATCGCTAGCCGTTTTGGCAATCAAAATCATGCACCTTTCTTGGTTTTTTGGCTTGCCAAGCCGACCGAGTCAAGCACTAATCCCAGCGGGAGCAATGAAAAACCGATCTCGCGGTTTGGAACTGGTAGCTTGTCACATAGGGTCGCGCATCCGAAAGCTTGTAACCTCAACGGGGTAGGATGCGGTCTCATTCGAATTTGAATCATGCTGATGTTTGGTAATCCCAGGGCTGCCGCCATTCTAGATGGGTGGCGGCCCTTTTTTGCTCAGCCACCTCGGATCAGGAATTTCCGAAACCGGCACACCGCTGGGAACGGCCTTTTCGGAAAGGCTTTCCCAACTGCACGGGGAATCATATCCCGCGGACCTTAGCGGCCCACGCTTCCTTCTACATCTCCCGGAAACAAGGGATCAATGCCCTGGGACTCCCGCCTGACAAATTACTTGAGGTCAAGGCCTTGGCGGTTTTGAATCGCGAATTGTCCTTGGAAAGGTCACCGGGTAAAAAAGGCGCCCGTTGATACGGGGCTTGACTTTCCTTTACGGCCCGCACCCGCTCCACGCTGGATTGGAAGCCGGAAACAAGGATCGTTGCCGCAAACACGGCCATGGCCGTGGTGAGTAGGTAACGCCGCCAATTTCGCATTTCTTTTTTTTGTATCGATGCCCGAACAAAAACACGTTCTTCACCGGTGAGATCCTCCTCAACCACGCGAAACCAGTCCTCTAAATGCTTCAATGGCGCGCCTTGAAGCAGGTAATCCGGATGATGGCCGGCACGACGCCATTCGCGCGTCGCCACACGCAAGCGGCCCAACAGATCGACGGATTCGCGATGTTTTTCCATCCACGTCCGGATTTGGCCCCATGCCTGGACCATGGCGTCATGGGCGACCTCTACCCAATCCAGCCCGCGCGATTCGTCACGGGTGATGGTCAGCAGCCGCGCCCGGGTCCATGCTTCCACCAACGCTTCCGCTTCGCCACTGCTACCGTCCAATCCCAGCAACTCTTCCTTCAAGACGCGACGACGAGTATTCGAGGCGCCCTCTCCGGGTTGGACCAAATAGAACACGAACATCTTGCGCAACAGCTTCCGTTGACTTGGGGTCAATCTTTCAAGTTCCCTTTGGGCACGTTGGGCGAGCGCGCCATGGATGCCGCCTATCTCCTGGTAGGCGGCCGCGGTCAACCTGGTCCCCTCTCGCCTGTGATAGAGCTCCAACAAGGAAAATCCAAGCAAGGGCATTTGCCCGGCGGCGGCCTCCACCTCCGCGATTATGCGCTCGACCAGGCCCGCCTCAAACCGCAGGCCCGCCATAGCGGCGGGTCGCTCCATTGCCGCGCGCAGATCATCTCCGGTCGGGCTTTCGATTTGAATCAAATGCTCGCGAAACCATGTGGACAATTTCGGTAAACGAGCGCATCTATCCGAAAAGTCGGAACGCATGGCCACGATCAACTTGATGGAGCCGAGCTCAACCGCTTGAGTCAGGTTTTCCAAAAAAATACCGCGTTGGGTATTGTCGCGGGTTTGGGTGAAAAGTTCTTCAAATTGATCCACAATCAAAAAAAATGG
This sequence comes from Acanthopleuribacteraceae bacterium, assembly GCA_041940685.1. Taxonomy (GTDB): domain Bacteria; phylum Acidobacteriota; class Holophagae; order Acanthopleuribacterales; family Acanthopleuribacteraceae; genus JBGTRP01. The sequence continues at coordinate 6,638 of JBGTRP010000240.1, read as the reverse complement.
CTTGCGGGCTTTTTCCGCGACGAGCTCACGGGCCACGAAATGCAGGCCGCAATGATTCCGCGTCAAACGCTCCAGCAAGGTATCCATATGCTGACAGCGTTCGGTTTTGCCCTGTTCCATGCGCAAGACAAGGGCCAACTCCTCCAGCGGATGCTGCCTAGGAGAACACAGTGCTACCAATGCGCCGCGAGCGCGTAGTTCAGGGATGAGACCCGCCTGCACAAAAGAGGATTTCCCGCTGCCTGAAGGCCCCTGGACGGTCAAAAAATGATGATCACGCAGATATTGCAGCGCCCGCTGGATCTGAGCTTCACGCCCGAAAAAAAAGGGGGCATCCTGCTCCCGAAATACCTGTAGACCACGAAAAGGGCATGAATTCACTCGAGTTTCCGGTTTTTCCACGGTTCCCCGAGCAAGCCCCAGATCCTCCAACCCCAGATCGATGGGCTCGCCCACGGACCACTCTCGGGGCCACTCCACCCATGAGAGGCGGGAAAGCCACGACGGCACTCCTGGCCTGCGAACAGCCGAGCCGCCGGGAAGGAGAACCGGCACCAGGCGGAATGGTTTCCGTTCCACAAGCGGCTCCAAGAACGGAGCAAGGGCTTCGAGCAGGTCCCCGTCCAAACCCTGAGCTCCCGCGAACAGGACACAGGAACGGGTGCGCTCGAGAGCTTCTACTATGCGCGTTACACGCTGCTCGCCGGCGCTGAGGTGCCAGTGCTCAAACCAAACTTTCAGCCCGGCCCTATCTTCCAGCCACCGGGCAATGGGATCTACCCTATCGCGATCCGAGGCGCGGCAAACCAGGACAACATCGAATTCCAAACTTTTTCTCATGTTTTGCCCTATCCTCATGCCGATGGCGAGTGGTTGGCGTTGTTGAAATGGTCCTCATGGGAAAACGAGTCGGATCGTGTAGCTCAGCGAACTCTGCCGGAGTAATGTGAAATCCATGAGGATGCGAGCCAAAACAAAGTGTGATCCGGGCGTGAAAACCACCATAACCAGCGAACTTACAAGGCTTGCCATGATCCATCCAGCCGCGACCTCCAGCCGCCCTAACAAGGTCTCATTCGTTGCTTCAATCTTTAAAAACCCAAGCTTGTAGGTTCCAGAAACAAGATCTCAGATGGCGACAATACAAGTTGCTTCTCCCTGAATCCGGTATCTGGAACCTGGCCTCCTGGGATGCCGAAAACCCGGTTTCGGTTTTTCTGATCCGGCAGGGCTTGGCGCACCCGCTACATCCCGCTAGCCGCCTTGGCGGTCAAAATCTTTACTTTTGTGTGGTGTTTTGGGAACGCCAATGCGGCAGTTGCAAGCACCAAGAAACAAGCAGCAAGCGGGGGCATCGCAAACTCAACTTGTTGCTTGGAGCTTGGAGCTTGTTGCAGCGGGATGCCGGTAAACCCTTTTCGGTTCACCTTGATCGGCTGGGAGGCATCCCGCTAGAGTAAGTGCCATAATTTTTTGAGTTGGTTGCTATTTCCTTGTAAAAATGCGCGTAAACAACCATGAACGCTCAAGAAAGTGTCTTAATTTCTGGGGCCCGCCTCGAAAATGCAACCAAAATGGTTCATCATTGAGAACTCGTCATCCCACTTCAGGACGCCAATAGGAGACGCCCATCCGTGAACGGATTGATTCTTAGCTACGAAGACTTTGTGATCCGATTCGAAAAAAAGGGGCGGCGTGCTTTTCCCGTCCACGCGAGTTCCTCGCGGGGCGAGGCTCGGAGCAGGTTTCACTGTCCCTTCGACGTGGCCGAACTCCAGCAATGGCGTACGGATTTTCACGCGGCCGTCCCCTGTGGATCTCCCGTTTGGAAAAAACGGGGACGCCTCTTCTTCGACGCCCTCTTCAGAGGCGAGGTGCTCAACCTCTATCGGCGGGCCTTGGACCATGTGGAAGAGACGCCGGAATCCGGAATCCGAGTAAAAATTTTTTTGGAGCTCAACCACCCGGATCTAGCCTGGCTGAGCGAGCTTCCCTGGGAGTTGCTTTTCGATCCGGTTCGGCGCGTTTTTCTCGCACTTTCGAGGCGAACCCCCATGGTGCGATATCTTTCCTTACCCAAGCCCATTCCAAAGGTGGCCATCGAACCTCCGCTACGGGTGTTGTTGGCCGAATACCGGGATGCGCGGGGCAAAGACCTGTTCCTCAAAAAAGAACGCGGACATATTGAACGCGCGCTCGCCGGCAGCCGATTTCTTTTCGACACTCTTCGGCAGGCAAGCCGCAAATCGCTGCGGGTTCAACTTTCCCGTCAGGATTACCATGTTCTTCATTTCATGGGACACGGCAGTTTTGAAAAAGCGAACGGCAAGGGGTCACTCTGGATGGGATCTTCCGATGAACGGGGAGAAAAGGTCTCGGGCGAGGATTTCGCGGCCATGCTTCAGGACTTCCCCAGCCTCAAGCTGGTGTTGTTAGGCGCCTGTGATTCGGGCAGAACCGCCACGAGAGGCGGCACCGATCCCTTCGCCGGGGTGGCCTCGGCGCTCGTGGCTGGCGGCATGCCCGCGGTGGTTGCCATGCAGTATCCCATCTACAGCGAAACCGCTGCCTCTTTCAGCGATTGGTTCTACGCCGGGCTCGCTCGCGGCGAGTCCTTGGAGCAAGCGGTCACGGTCGGCAGGCAGGCCCTTGAAGCCGATTACCCTCAACATCCGGACTGGTTGTGTCCCGTCTTATTTTTGCGCGCGGCCTCAGGCATGCTCTACCGGCCGGAAACGCCAACCAGCGCCTCGACGCGTCACAAAAAAAAAGAGCCCTGGCCGAGTTGCTTGCCGGGATTGAAGGCAAACCCGTGGGACGCTTGCCCGCGAGCGGAGATCCAACCCCGGAGAAATCTTTCCAGCCTTTCCCTTCGCTCGACATTGCCGAGACGGAGAAGCCGAGCCCCACGTCCAAATTGGAGCTCGCCGCGGACAACGCCGGCCCCATCGCTTCCTCGAATTGGCGAGATTGCCCAAACTGGCAAAAATTGGTTGAAGACGTAGCGAGAGGGAAATGTATCCCCGTATTGGGACCCGGTCTGTTTTTCAACATGAAGGGCAACCACAGGGTTATTCTCTCCGATCAGTGGCGAGATTTTCTATCCGCCAAAATCCCCAGCGGCGGCGCGGTAGCCGAACGGGGCAAGTCCCGAGCAAAGATCGCACAAGCATTGGCCGCCAGCATGGAAAGGGAAAAGCTGATTAACGAGGCCACCGCCTTTTTTCAGGAAACCGCCCGGGTGGAGGATACCCACCTGGTGGATTTGGCATGCCTTCCATTCTCCCGGTTCGTGACTACATCTTTCGGCCTTGACCTGGAACGGGTAGTGGCCTGTCAACGCGGTCCAGCCTGCCATATGAATTGGTTCAACTTCCGGGGCCCACGCGCGAGCCTGGGAAAGGAGCCCGCGCCGCGGGCTTCCACATTGATCTATCATGCCTGGGGCTGTGTTCGCGAGCCAACGTCCCTGCTGCTGACCGATATGGACCAACTTGATTTTGCGGCGGTCCTGTCGGATGGAGAAGCCACCATGAACCACCACACGGGTTTTCGGGATCCAAAGGTCTCTCCGCTGTTTCTTGGTTTCGATCTCCAGTGCCGCCATATGAGATCCTGGTTATGGTCGCTTTGCCGAGCCCGGCAATCCGGCGCTATTTTTGTCGTGGAAAACCCGGATCAAGGCTCCAACCCGGAATCACGGAATATGTTCACCCGAGAGCATGGGGCTCATTTTTTGGACCGGGATCCCGTCCAATTCATTCGTGAGCTTCGCCTGGCAATCGAAAACAAGCGATGACCCCGGAGGGACGCTTCCCTCATTCCGGCCCGAGGATATTGTGTTAGGTTAGTTATACAGATTGAAAACCGTCCTCCTCCCTCCCCCCACAAAGTGGAAACCTGACAGCGCCGTTAAACTCGATTGGGAAATTTTGGGTGTCGAGCATGGGGAACAAAAGATCCGCTCCCGGCAATGAAAAGGCCGCGTCCTCGGGCGTCCGGTCCCAATCACCGCCCGGCCCCACGCCAAGACGGGAGGTCACCAGGCTATTGCGGCTTTGGCAGGATGGCGACCGGGAAGCGGCCAATCGTCTATGGCCGATCGTGCAGCCCGAACTCAAGAAAATTTGCCAGGCGTATCTCAAAAAAGAACGCAAACAAGCCACCCTCCTGCAGCCTACCGAATTGCTGAACGAGGCGTATATCAAACTGGTAGAAGAAAATTTTCATCCTTTCGAGAACCGTCTCCATTTTTTTGGCATCGCCGCCAAGATTTTACGGCAAATCCTGGTGGATCGGGCGCGTAGACGAAAGGCGCAAAAGAGGGGCGGCGGCCATGAAGTCTACACCCTGCGGGAGGGCCAGGTTCAAGACGAAGCGAGCGCCAGCCACAACCTGCTGGAACTGGATGAAGCCCTGACGGAATTGGAAAAGGTGGATACGCGCAAAGCATGGATAATCGAGTTGCGGTTTTTCGCCAATTTCACAATCGAAGAAATTATGCAGATCACGCGCCTCTCCCGCACTACCGTTAATCGCGACCTACAGCGGGCAAGGTTGTGGTTGAAGCGTTTTATACAGGGCAGCCGCAAGTACCATTTTTAATCGGGCCACCCTGGCCTGACCCGAAATCGGGGTAAGATACGCCCTGCCGAGCATAGGATGGCCGGGGGGCCGATGCTTACCAGAGGATTTCAATTTGTCGCAAAGGCCTATGGCGGGCTACCGGCTTCGGCCTGGCTTCTGGCATTGGTGACCCTGATCAACCGGTCGGGAACCATGGTGTTGCCCTTCGTGGCGCTTTATGTCACGCGCGACCTGGGTTACCAAGCGACTTTCGCCGGTCTGGTTTTGGGCGCCTACGGGTTGGGCGCCCTCTCAGGAACCCTTTTGGGCGGTTGGCTCACGGATCGGCACGGAGGCCTCGCGGTCATGCCTTGGAGCTTCGCGGGCGCGGGACTGATTTTTTTGATGCTGCCCGTCCTCCAGACGCGGCCCCTGCTAATGGCCGGATTCTTTGTGCTGGGTATGGTTTCGGAAGCCTACCGTCCCGCGGCGAGCACGGCCATGGCAGATTGTTGTCCACCGGAAAAGCGAAGGCGCGCCTACGCGCTCGACCGTCAGGCCATCAACGTGGGTATGGCCGTGGCGCCTTCCCTGGGTGGTTTTCTGGTAACGCGGGACTACGCCTGGCTGTTTCGAGTCGATGGCGCCACATGCCTCGTGGCGGGCTTGTTGGTGTTTCTGTTGCCCTTGCGGAAGGCGAAGGCGCATGCGGGCGGCGCGGAGACTCGAAACCTTCCAAGAACCGGGTCCAGCCCCTGGCGCGATCAAGCATTCCTGGCCTTTCTCTTGTTGGTGCTCCTCTCAGCCATCGGCTTCCAGCAAATTTTTTCCACCTACACCCTTTTTCTGAAGGAAGCCTACCTGTTACCCGAGTCCCGTATCGGACTCTTACTAGGCCTCAACGGGCTGTTAATCATCTGCTTTGAAATGTTGCTCATCCACGGCGTGGAACGGTTTTCACCACTGCGGGTCATCGGGGTCGGCAGCATTTTTTTCGGCTTGGGATTGGTGATCCTTCCCGCGGGCAGCGGCCTCTCCCTGGCCGCCTTTTCGGTTCTGCTTTGGACCATTGGAGAGATGCTGATGGCCTCTACCATGACCGGTTTCGTGGCCAACCGGGCGGGAGAGGGCAGGCGCGGCGCCTACATGGGCCTATTCAACATGAGCTTCTCGCTTTCGGTCATCGTCGGACCCATGGTCGGCACCTGGTTTTACCAATACCTTGGCCCAAGCTTCCTATGGTTCTTTTTTGCGGGACTATCCGTCCTCGTGGCCGTGAGTTACGAGGGCATGCACCGCATTCTGCATGCGGGCCAAAAACCAGTTCAAACGGCGGAAGCTTCCATGGACCGGGATATTCCTTAAAACGCCGGATCAGAGTACCTGGATGGGTTACAATTTGGGAAGGATAAATGGGAAAGCCGAAAATCGCGGTAGTTGGCGTGCATCCGAACCATTCGTTTCGGGAGAGTTCACCATGTTAAAGCGGCAAGCGAGAGTATACGAGGCGCCGAGCCCAATCCGTCGGAGTCGGGCGCGATGGAAGTCCTTCTTCCTAGCGCTGCTCGCGCTGGCCGCCTTCACCCCTAGCCGATCCCAAGACCACCAAATCGCGGCGCCGGCGAACGAAACGCCATCCCCGGAAACGGTAAAACGGTTGGGATTCGCCCGCGACCGGCTCGCCGACCTCACCGTCTCCATCCAGCTCAAGGAGAAAGCGCTCGCGGACTTAAAAGCAAAGCCGGAGGCTGGATTAAGCGATGGGGCCAAGGAAAAACGCCAACAAGACATCCAAGCCCTCGAAAACGACATCGCGACCCTCCGGCGCTCCTTCGAGGAAATCGCCACCGGTGGCGTGGATCTCGATTATTTTCGGAAAGGGGAAGAAAAAGCCTTCGATTGGCGTGCGGATTTGGAAGAAATCCTGCAACCCCTGTTTGACGGGTTAAAGGATCTGACGGAAAAGCCGCGCACCATAGAGAAGCTGCGAAGCGAAAAAGCCGATCTGGAGGGCCGGCTCGAAGTGGTGAAAAAGGCGCTGGAAAATATCGCCAACATCGAGACGCTTTCCC
>JBGTRP010000239.1:0-8996 GCA_041940685.1 Acanthopleuribacteraceae bacterium | reverse complement strand
CGGCGTCTATTTTGGACGCAATCGCGTCTCGAACTTCTTCGCCGGCCTGCTGGATTCCCGCGACCGCGGCGAATACTGGCGCGAGCCCGGCCATGACGACCGCCGCGCGGAAGAATCTTTACTGCCGGATACCTCGTTGCCCGAGGGTCTGACGCTCGCGGAGGAGAGGGAGGCTTGCCGCGCGCTGAAGGGATTTAAGCTTCGGCAGGAGGTGTACGCCTTGGATGGCACGGACCGCGAATCCCTACCCTATCGCCTGTCCGAGTGGAGTTACGCTGTTCGGTGTTTGCAGCCCCAGGCCGGAAATCGCCATGCCGTGTTCCTCACGCATCCGCGGGAGGCCCTTCACCACCACTACGAACGTCAGGCAGGGGACCCGCGCATTCAACATGAATTGACGTTGGAGATAGATGCCTTCGGCAATGTGCGGAAACAGGCTTCCGTGGTCTATGGCCGCCGCCGGCCGGATAGGGACCTGAGCGAACGGGATCAGCAGCAGCAGGCCAAAACCTGGATTACCTATCACGAGCATCGCTACACCAACGCGGTGGAAGAGAGGCATGCCTATCGCACGCCGCTGATTTGTGAAACCCGCGGTTTCGAGCTCACCGGCTACAGCGCCACGGGTCCCGCGTCCCGATTTCAGGCCTCCGACCTGGTGGCGGTCGGTTCCGGGGGCGTGGTTTCCCTTTTTGACGAGGAATTGAGCTATGAGCAAGTACCCGTCCGCGGGAGGCAGCGCCGTTTGGTGGAGCACTCCCGCCTGCTGTACAGGCCCGATGACCTGGGTATATCCCAAAACAATCCCTCGGCCCTGCTGCCCCTGGGCCAACTGGAGTCCATGGCCCTGGCGGGAGAAACCTTCCGGTTGGCCTTCACGCCCGGATTGCTCGAAAGGGTTTACCGCCGACCGCGAGACGCCGGGGGAGCCGAGTCCCTGTTGCCCGATCCGGCCTCGGTTCTGGCCATGGATAAAGGCGGGGGAGCAAACGGCGATCGCGGCGGCTATGTGAATAGCGAGGAATTGAGCGGCCAAGAACTTTTTCCCGCCGATGAAACCGATGGGAGGTGGACGCCCAGCGATGGCGACGGCCATTGGTGGCTGCCTTCCGGCCGAGTGTTCCATTCGCCGCAAGAATCGGATTCAGCCGAGGAGGAGCGCGGCTGGGCGGATGCGCATTTCTTTCTTCCCTACCGCTTTCGCGATTCCCTGGGAAACAACAGCCTCGTGGATTATGACGGTCATGATTTGCTGCTGCAAGAATCGATCGATCCTCTTGGCAACCGCATTACCGTGGGCGCGCGTGACGCGGAGGGCAACCTCGAACCCGGGGGCCAGGATTACCGCGTGCTTCAACCCAGGCTGATCACGGACCCCAACCGCAACCGCTCGGCAGTGGCCTTTGATGCGCTCGGCGGGGTGGCGGGCGTCGCGGTTATGGGGAAACCCGAGGAGGATCTGGGGGATTCGTTGACGGGTTTCGAGCCGGACCTGACCGACGCCCAGTTGCGCGCCCATCTCGCGAACCCCTTGGCCAACCCGGCCCCGCTTTTGGGCAATGCGACCAGCCGGACGATTCACGATCGGTTCGCCTATTTCCGCTCAAGGCGCCTGTCCGCGCCCCGGCCCCCGGTTTCCTACGAACTGAACCGGGAGACGCACGCCTCGGATTTGGAGTTGGGCGAAAGCAGTCTTTTCCAGCACGGTTTCAGTTATTTCGATGGTTTCGGCCGCGTCATTCAAAAAAAGATTCAGGCCGAACCTGGGCCGGGGCCGAGGCGGGATGGAGCGGGCGCTCTCATGCTGGATGCGGACGGCCGCCCTCAACCGACCGAATCGGATATCGATCCGCGTTGGGTGGGGAGCGGCTGGACCCTGTACAACAACAAGGGCGAACCGGTGCTTCAGTTCGAGCCGTTTTTCAGCGATCTTCATGATTTTGAAAGCGATGTGCGGGTGGGGGTCAGCCCCGTGCTGTGTTACGACCCCCTCGGACGGTTGGTGGCCAAGCTGCACCCCAACCACTGCTGGGAAAAACTGGCGTTCGATGCCTGGCAACAGGTGAGCTGGGACGCCAATGACACGGTGTTGGCGGCCGATCCCGGACTCGACCCGGAGGTGGGCGCCCATTTCCGCCGCTTGCCGAGGACCGCCTACCTGCCTTCCTGGCATGCGCGGCGGGTGGATGGCGCCCTGGGCCCTCATGAGCGGGATGCCGCGCTCAAGGCCGCGCGCCACGCGGATACGCCGTCCCGCGCTCATTTAGACGCCCTGGGCCGCGCCTTTCTGACCGTTGCCCACAACCGGGTTTCCCAGGGAAATGATCCGCCCGAGGATGAGCCTGTCCACACGCGGTCCGAATTCGACATCCAGGGCAACCAGCGTGTGATTTACGACGCACTGGACCGCGAGGTCATGCGTTGCGATTACGATCTGTTGGGAACCCGAATCCATCAGGCCAGCTTGGACGGGGGGCAGCGCTGGATTTTGAACGCCGCCTCCGGCGGCCCCATTCGCCATTGGGATAGCCGCGCCCATACCCTGCGGACCGAGTACGATCCCATGCGGCGGCCCGTGGCCACGTATCTGAGCGGGGATGAGGGGCCAGAGATCATGGTCGCGCGTACGCGTTACGGAGAATCTCAAGCCGATCCGGAGGCGCTGAACCTGCGCGGCCGCGTCTTTCAGGTGCGCGATCAAGCAGGCGAAACCACCAGCGAGGGTTACGACTTCAAGGGGAACCCCTTGAGCGGAGGGCTCCGTTTGGCGCGTGACTACAAGACCCTGTTGGATTGGTCAGGGGATGTGCCGCTGGAAGACATCGCTTACGCCAATCGAACCCGCTACGACGCCCGTAATCGCGTGACGGAGCTCATCACACCCGATCAAAGCAGGATTCGTCCCCATTACAATGAGGCCAATCTGCTGGATGGGCTTGAGGTCAATCTGCGCGACGAGGAAGCGGTGACCCCCATCATCGGGAACATCGACTATGATGCGCGCGGCCGGCGTGTCCGAATCGATTACGGCAATGGCGTGCGGACCACCCATGCCTATGACCCGTTGACCTTCCGTCTGGTCCACACGATGACCCGGCGCGATGGTTCGGTCTTTCCCGAGGATTGTCCCGATCCGCCCCCCGCCGGATGGTCCGGCTGTCAAGTGCAGAACTTGCGCTATGCCTATGATCCGGTGGGCAATATGACCCGCATCCGAGACGAGGCGCAACAGGCGGTCTACTTCCGCAACCGCCGCGTCGAGCCCGGGTCGGACTTCACCTATGATGCCCTCTATCGGCTGATCCGCGCCACGGGCCGCGAACATCTGGGCCAAAGCCCAAGCGGCCAGAACGGGCCCATTCCCCCGGACGATGCCGTTGAATTTCATGGCGGGTTGGAGCATCCGGGGGACGGCAACGCGCTGGGCGCCTATGTGGAGCGCTATGTCTACGACATGGTCGGCAACCTCCTTGCCATGCAGCATCGCGGCGCGGATCCCAGCCATCCGGGCTGGACGCGGACATTCGCCTACCAGTCGCCCGGTTCGGCCGAAAGCGGAGGGACTGGCAACCGGCTGACGAGCACGGCGGTGGGAATGGAGCGGCATGAGTACCGCTACGAGGGACCCGCGGGTAATCAGGGAAACATGACGGCCATGCCCCATTTACCGTTGATGGCCTGGGACTTCCGCAACCAACTCCGAACATCGGCGCGCCAGGTGACCGATGGGGCCGGTAGCCCCGAACGCACATGGTACGTCTACAATGCGGACGGCCAGCGGGTGCGCAAGATCAGCGAGCGCGCGGCCGCGCCCGGCCAGACCCCCACCCGAGTCAAGGAACGCGTGTACCTGGACGGATTGGAAATCTACCGCGAGTATGAGCCGGATGGCGAGGCGGTCGCCCTGGAGCGCGAAACCCTGCATGTCCTCGACGGCCGGCGGCGGGTCGCGCTCGTGGAAACGCGGATAGAAGGGGCGGACGGCGGCCCGGACCAACTCATCCGCTACAACCACGAGGATCATCTGGGCTCGTCTTCACTGGAGTTGGATGAGCGGGGCCGCATCATCTCCTATGAGGAGTACTATCCCTTCGGCGGGAGCCGCTACCAAGCGGTCCGATCGCGAACCGAAACACCCAAACGCTATCGGTACAGCGGCAAGGAGCGCGACGAGGAAAACGGGCTGTACTACCATGGCGCGCGCTACTACGCGCCCTGGCTGGGCCGCTGGATCAGTCCGGACCCCGTTTTTTTCGAGGGGTTGGGCGCGGCCGGCGGGGCTCTGAGCAAATTGCCGGCTTCTCTGAACGCATTCGAGGCCATGGCCAACAATCCCGTCCGCTTCCGCGACCCGGACGGCCGCCAAGCGGTACAGGGCGATTTTGAGCTTTATTGGTCTGATGAGGCAAAGGCCAATGCCGGATTGCCGCCCGTTCCCACCGTGGCGCAACCGCCACCCGATCCCCTAAAACAGGCCGCAACCATACATGGGGAAACCGAGGGCCATCTGCAAACCCTGCAAAAGGAAATTAACGAGTTAGCTCAATCGCGTATGAAAAAGGCCCCGATCCGTTCCTGGGACCTTGAACATTTTTTCGCGGCCGCGGGTTTTCCGGAGCCCTTTCTGAAGCGGGGAGAGCAGGCGCAGGCCCTCGTGGACGCGGGCCTGGCGGAACGGGGCGACGATGAGTATTGGCGCTCCACTGGACTCGAACGGGCCATCGAAAATGGGTTGATCACCAATGAAGAGGAATACGATCGCTTTGAGCAAATCGCCGAGCAGGCGCGCCAAAATGTGATTTACAAATGGGGGGCTTGGCGTTCAGTGGAAATGTTGCTGGCCCTGGTTCCTGGAAGCAAGGGCGCGGGAAGTGCATTGGCCGTGTACCCCGCGCCACATACATCGAAGGCTACGCTGGAGGCGGCCAACGCGGTCCTAAAAAAGGCGGGGCTAGCCGGAAGATATGAGAACACGAACGAGTATATGTCGCACATGGCAATCTTTTTTCAAGAAGCCGTGACCGGCATGAAGGCGGGCACTTCCTACAAGTTGAATGATGTGAAGTTCGATGGGTTGGCTGATGATATGGTGACCCTGCTCGATGCCAAGGGACTGGGTTACGCCAACTTACTTACTTCGTCCAAATCCACGGCGGTCAAAGAAAAGCTACTCGACACGGCCAAACGGCAACTCGACGCGGCCGATGGCGCTCCGATTGAATGGGTCTTCGCCGAGGACCAAGCCGCCAAGATCGTGCAAAGACTGTTTAAAAAAGAAGGCATCACGGGCATTTCCGTCCGGGCTTATCAATGGCCGGGTAGACCATGAGCGGGGTCCCTATGTGTGGAAATCGACGCCAGAAGCGGCATCCGCGAAATGACAAAAAGCAGAATTCCAGGAGGATGGCATGAAACCGATCTCTTTTCCCCTGAATCGGGGAATGCAAGGCGCGGCCGTAGGCGATCTACAGACGGCCCTGCGATTGATGCTCGATTTCGGCGCCCTTCAACTCGAAGATGTCGATCAGCGGGTGGCGCTTTTGGCCGCACTCGGCCGTGAGCGCGCCGGACAGCACTACGGCCAGACTACTCTCGCTCTGGTGCGCCTAGTTCAGCAAGGCCGGCATCCGCGGCCTTCCGGTACGGTGGACCAGGCCACTGCCGCGATGATCAACGAATTCCTTGGCCAGCAGGGGGTCCTTCCTGATCTGGAAACGCGTCTTTTCATCGTACGGGGAAGGGTACTCGACCATCTGGGCGCCGGTATTTCCGGGAAACGGGTATTGGCGATGGACCAAAAGGTGGGCGGGCCCGATCCGCTCAACGAAACCCGTTCGGGTCCCCATGGCGCTTACGAAATTGTTTACGCGGTTGGAGGTTCCGAACGGACAAGAAAAGGGGTCGATCTCCAGGTTCGAGTGGTCGATGAGGAGGAGCGGATGCTTGCCGCGTCTCCCATCCGCTACCATGCGCGGCCCGAGGAATACGGGCTGGATGTGGCGGTGCCCGGGGAACGATTGCAACGGCCCGCGGAGTTCGCGCATTTGCTCGACGATCTGGCCGAAAGGCTTGGCGCGGGCTCGCAAACCGAACTGCGCGAACGCCTTGCCGGACTCGAAGAGGATGAGCAACGCCAGGATATCAGCTATCTCGCCAACCAATCCGGGTGGGACGCCCGCCTGGTCGCCATGTCCTCGCTCGCCCATCAATTCGGGGCGCGCACGGAGATAGAGCCCGCCTTTTTTTATGCGCTTTTTCGGGCCGGCGTACCCGCCCATGAAGACGCGTTTACCCAGGCGCCGCCGGAAACGGTGCGGCGCATTTGGGAGCAATCCCTGGAGCGCGGCATTCTACCCGCGAACCTGTCCGCCGACATCGACCCAAACCTGGAGCGGCTCGCGGCGTTCAATGCCGATCGGCTCCTGCGCATGTCCCCCCCTATCGGGGTTTCCAACTTGCGTGAGTTACTCGCGGATGTATTGAACGACGAGGAGGATCAGCTTCGTTTTGCCAGGCTGTACCACGAACACATGAGCGATGACGCGGGCTTCTGGGCCGCCGTTCGCGACGCATTCCCACGCCTGGCCGAGCGCCTGGAAATGGACGGCAAGCTCGCGTTCCTGACCCTCAACAACGCCGATCTGATTCGGCGGATTCGCAGCGCCAATCCCAACGCGGCGACACCCGCCGACCTGATCGGCCGGGGTTTGTATCGCGTCGAGGCTTGGCAAGAGCTGTTGACGGAAGAGGTGAATATTCCCGAGGAAATTCCGGGCGAGGATGTTGCCGAAAAGCGGGCCAACTACGCCGAGTACATGGCCAGCCGCCTGCGTTTGAGCCATCCCACCGCGGTCGTGTCCGAGATGGTGCGGGCCGAGGAGATGCCCCTGCGCGCCAATGGCCGGGTCAGGGCCTCCGTGGCCGACTTCCTGCGGGAGCGCCAGGGCGATTTCGAACTGGGCATGCACCCGGTCGAGGGTTATCTTCGCAAACGCGGGCTCAACCTGGAGCGGCCCGTGCTGGATCAGGTGAAAACCCTGCAACGCGTCTATCAGATCAGCCCATCGGACGAGGTCATGGCCCGGCTGCTGGGGCTTGGGCTGGAATCCGCCTACGCCGTGGTCCGCCATGGCGAAGCGGCTTTTCTCAAGGCGTTTCACGGTTCCGAACCAACCGATCCGAATCCAAGACGCGCCTTGGGAGCGGCCGCGGAACCAGATGTCCTGGCCAAACAAACCTACGCCAAGGCGCATCAGGTCCACCATGCGGTGGTAAACCTGTCCGCCGGTTATTTGCTGGAGCGAAGCGCTCCGGAGCTGTACGCGCTGGATCGTAGGAGGCGCGCGCGGCCCGGCAATGAAAGCGGGGTGCTGGCCTATCCCACCCTGGAAAGCATGTTCGGCGAAATGGAAAGCGGGGCTTGCGAACACGCCCGCTCCTGGCTCAGCCCCTCCGCCTATCTGGTAGATCTGCTCGAGTTCCTGGACCCGCCCGTCAACGAGAAGGAAAACCCGCTCCAGGTAGTGCTCTCGAGGCGGCCGGATATCCAGCATGTCCAACTCACCCATGAAAATACCCATACCACGCTGCCCTACCTCGACCTGGTCAACGAAATCCTGGAGCATCATGTGGTCAATGGCTCCCTGGAAAGCTTTGCCGGGTTCAATATCGAGGAAGGCGCCACGGCCGAGGAGTTATTGGCCCAGCCCCTGTTCGTCAACCAACGGGCCTACGAACGGTTGCGCGGCGCCCTTTTCCCGCCTCCGCTTCCCTTCCACCGAACCCTCGAAGAGACGCGGCGTTTGCTCGACCATTTTCAAATCAGCCTGGCGGATGCCATGGAAGGGCTGCGCTCCAGCGATGCGCTGGAACGCGCCGGCGGTGTGGACGAACCCGCCTACGGCTGGCGCGATATCTTGATGGAACGGTTGCGGATATCGCGGGAAGAGCATGCGCTTTTGACGGAAAGCGCCATTCCCCTCCAAAGCGTGTATGGGGAGAACCCCGAACGGGTCAGCGTGGCGGCGCTGGTGGACAAGCTCGCCCATGCCAAGACGCTCGCACGCGAACTCGGGCTGGACCATATGGAGTTGGTCGAGCTGATCCGGACCCGCTTCATCAACCCCCACGCCCATCTGATCCCCAAGCTTCGGCGACTGGGTTTGGACTTTCGAGCCATCCAAGATGCGGCCAGCGGTTCGCTGAATGAGCAGAACCTCGCGGACCTGCTTCCGCTGGAGGCCATCGACACTACGCCCTTCGGCGGAAACGGGGGGCAAAACATCCGGGAGAAAGCGGCCCAGATCCTGTTCTGGATACGCGAGAACCACGAATGCATCATGAACCTGATCGTCCTCGTGGAATCCGGGGCCGGAGATAACCCGGGCGGCTTCGACCAGTTGGAATTGCGCTACGCGGATCCCGATGCCGGCGCTGCCCGGCTCCGACCCATTGAATTCCTCAAATTGGCCCGCTTCGTCCGGATCTGGCGCAAGTTGGGATGGAGTTTGGTCCATACCGAGCGGGCGGTTGCGGCGCTCTACCCCGCCGGCCGGCAACCGCTGCCCGGCGATTCACCAGTTCGGGCCGCGGATAAATTTGATGAGGGTTTCCGGGTTTTGATCATGCGGCTCGCGCATTTACAACGAGCCATGGAGCTTTTGGGGCTCAAGCCCAAACGCGATCTGGAAGCCTTGCTCGCCTGCTGGTCGCCCATCGATACCTTTGGGGAAGCCTCCCTCTACCACCGCATGTTTCTCAATCCCTCCGTTGGTGGATAGGCTTTCCCCCGCCTCCACGTTCGTCGTGTTCTCGGTGCAGCCCGACGGCTCGCCGCCGATGACGCCGCCAAGGCCGAGCGCGCCGTCAGCGTCGGCGATCACCGTCTCCTCGCCGCTCAGCGTATAGCTCTTGCCGTTGAGCGCCGCGAGCGTTTCGCCCGGCTTGGCGAGGCGGACCGTGATGCCCTGCGCCACCGTGTCGGCGTCGAAGACATG
>JBGTRP010000238.1:0-9006 GCA_041940685.1 Acanthopleuribacteraceae bacterium | reverse complement strand
CGCGGCCGCCTTCTCCTCCCTGGAAAACCGTCCCCGCCGCAGCCTGGTCTTTATTTTATTTGCAGGCGAAGAGCGCGGCCTGCTCGGGTCCCGCTATTTCCTCGACCATTGCCCCTTTCCCAAGGAAAACATCGTGGCCATGATCAATGCCGATATGATCGGAAGATCCGAGGATGGCAAGCTCACCATTTCGGGCGTGGGCACGGGCGACGGCTTTCGCGAACTGGTGCTGCGCAACAATGCCGGCCTGGACCTGAAAATTGAGACGCGAAAATCCGGAGAGGCGCCCAGCGATCACGCCAACTTTTACCGCGATGGCATTCCCGTGTTGTTTTATTTCACGGGCTTACACAAGCAATACCACACGCCCGACGACGACGTGGCGCTCATCAATTTCGCGGACCAGGCAAAGATTTGCCGCCATATGTTCCGCGTGGCCTTGGAACTGGCCAACCTGAAGCAAAGGCCCGGTTTTATCGGCTCCTGAACCTGCGCGCCACCCGCCCGCGATAGCCAACGCCAGGGTCCCTGAGAGTAAAATAGGCGCGCCGCCAAAAAGAATTGCTTTCCTATCTCCTTGTTTTCGGTTTGGTATAAATTGTGCTGTGATTTGGCTCACATTACAATTTGGACAAAGCCCCGCCGGGCTGTCTCCAAGATAGGAAACGATATTGGTTTCGGATCTTCAATTCACCGAAAACAGGGAGCCAATCATACGGAAATGGATTCAAGGTTTGCCGGGCCGATTGGCGCGTGGCTTGAGGCTCCCGCTCTCCACTTGGCTTTTGCTACTGGCCTACCTCGCCGTATTCTTGCTGGTCCTTGGCATCAAGCTCTCGTTCTGGGCGCAGGCCGCGGAAACCAAATCCTACCCCGACACGCGGACCTATCTCGCCATCACGGGCCTGAATGTGTGGAGCCCGTATTTCTGGATGGGCGCGCGACCGCCGACCTTTCCCTTTTGGCTCAAATTATGGGGTGGTGAGGCGGCCATGGTGCGGGTGGCCCAATGCTATTTATCCACCTTTTCCTGGCTGCTTCTGGGTTTGTCCCTGCGCGGCCATCTGCAATCGGAGCCCGTTCGTTTCCTGAGTTTTTCCCTTTTGCTCTGCCTGAGCCTCGCGCCGGGATTTGCCTTATGGGACGGCGTTTTGCTCAGCGAATCCCTGGCCAACAGCCTGTTGATTCTTTGCCTGGCCGCCTGGTTATGGCTCCTGAAACAATGGCGCCGGCCGCGGGTCGCCCTGGTTTTGTCGTTGACCTTCCTCTGGGTTTTCTGCCGGGACGTGCATGCCTCGGTGGGCCTCGGGGTTGGGTTGATCCTGCTCGGCCTCGCCGCGCGCGCGAGGTTTTCAAAATACGGCGTCCTCGCGCTGGGTTACCTCACTATTTCCCTGCTAAGCCTCGACCTTGCCGGTCTTGCCAAACGCTGGACCTTTCCCTTCCACAACATCGTGGGACAGCGAATCCTGCCCACCTGGAAGAATCGCTCCATTTTCCTGGAAAACGGCATGCCCCTAAACGACGCGCTCATGGAGCGCTCGGGTACATGGGCGGGCAGCGATGGCCGCGCATGGGATGTGGACCCCAAGTTACGCCATTTCCGCAAATGGCGCGATAATTATGGCCGTAAGACCTATTTCAAATTTCTATGGTTGCGGTTGGATTGGGCGCTGCAGGAGCCGATTCGCCACGCGGAAACCATGTTGGACCCGTCCGTCTGGACCTATGCCCCACCCGGTTATCCCTTACACGCGCTCCCCTTTCCACGCGCCCTGTATATGAAAAACCTGACCTGGATACAGATCCTCCTGGCCGCTTTCGTGTTGGGCTACGCGCTCACGCCGGCGCGGGATTCCGGAAAAGCGGCCTGGTGGGTCGCCATTGTGTTGATGCTGACCGCCTACGGCCATGCATTCGCCGTCTACCACGGCGACGCCATGGAGCTGGCGCGGCACTCGGTGGGCGTGGCCCTGCAATTGCGCCTGGGGTTCTGGCTGCTGGTGTTGTTGCTGTTGGATCACGGGCTCCGCGGCATCAAAAACCGGAAAAAGGGTCAGCCGAAATAATGTCTCAATCGCTTTTCGGATCAGCGCAACACCGTCTCCTGGTTTTCGGTCATGTGAAGGAAGGCGCCGAGCTCCAGTTCGATGTTTTTCGACCAGGATTCCCCATTGGCGTAGCGAACCTCCAACAGCCAGGCTCCGGGGGCGACCCCTCTCACATAGAGAAACTGTGGCGATAAGAGGTAAACGGGGGTTGGCGACCACTGGACTTTTTGCAAATACTCCTCCATGGATATCATGGGGACCGAAATTTCCTTGCCGGACTCCTGTTGCGTCAAGGTCGCGGCGGCAAATTCGAATCCCGGCTCACCCGGATTGCTCAGACTCAAACTTGCCTCTAACTGGATCTCCACCGCCAACTCCGCGGTTTCACCGGGTTTGATGATGATTTCTTCCGGTTTCGAATACCCGGCAATGCCCCCGGCGATGATGCGCGCGGAACCGGAGGGAATGCCCTCGATCAAGACGGAAGTGTCTCCCTCCACGACACGACCGAGTGTAAATAAGAGGGTTCCATCCTCACGGATGGCGGAAATGGAGAGCGGCGTTTTGGGATTTTTGACATGCAGATTCAGATTGCCTCGCCCACTCATGTCGATCAGGCCCAGGTCGTGCCGGAGTTTTTGTGGAGAAATTTCAATTCCTCTTTTCAGTGACATGGAAAAAGTAAGATTTTCATTTCTCCGCGAAAGTTCCAGAGAGTAGAGGCCCGGAGGTAGGCCAGCCACACGGAATTCTCCGTTTTCATGAACTTTCACTTTCTTGGAAGGAATTTCCGTGCCCCTTACAAAGACCGAAACACCCTTCCCTTGGAAACCCGGGCCCAACTTGCCAGCGATCTCACCCAGATCAGAAAATTGGAACGTTTGATGGTAATCGGCTTCTCCCACCTTAAAAGACCGCCGATAAGGATGGCGAATCGGAGGCAGTTTGAGTTCTTCTCCGGTATTGGGACCCGGCCGTAGCGTGTATTGCCCGGGTAGCATTTGTTCGAACAAAAAGGAGCCGTTTTCATCGGCGGTCGTCCAGTACCATCGCCCCACCGGCCTTTCCGGAAGGTGGAGTTCCAAAAAAACCCGGCCGTTGCGGTGTGGGACGCCCGCGATATCCACCTTTCCCGAAATGTCATAGCGATTCTCGAACCCCAGGTCGAAGTGACGGTGCTCGCCCTCTTTGAGCTCGATCTTGCCGGGATTGACCTCATCGAACTTGCTCCGATCCCCTATCCCGTATTTGTGGAGCTGGAAGTAGTAGGTTCCCGCGGCAAGCCCCTCGAAGCGAAATGAGGTTATTTCAGGATCGGAAATTCTTGCCTCATAGTCGTGTGCTTGCGGTGTCACAATGCGGAGGTCGACGGCATGCACGTTGGGAAAGGTCTTTCGATTGATGGCGCCGCTAATGACGGCCCCCGGCCGCATTTGGATTTCCAGGGAGTCTTTGGCGGCTTCCGATTCCAGCTCCCTTAGATAAGTCTTGGCGAACCCCTTACCACGCACCAAAAGATCGATTTCCCTGGCAGGGGGAAGACCGTCGAACTGGAAATGACCCCGTGCATCGGTTTCCACGCGATGCACCACCTCCTCGGCAGCGTATCTCGGCTCGTAATGTTCTAGGTCATTGAACGTGTATGGACGGTCTCCGCGTTTGCGATCACGGTACACCACGAGGGCGGCTTCCATACCGGTAAGAGGAAGGCCCGCAGCATCGACGACCCGTCCGCCAACCGAAATCCCTTGCCTCGGAACGCGAATCACCAACCCGTCCGCGGCCTCCCCGGATCCGGGCAGAATGTTCTCCACGATGACTTCCGGCCGGCCTTCCACGGCAACGCGCAATTGCAGTGGGATTTTGGTCGACTGGTACTCCAGGGTAAAGGCGCCATCCTTATCCTGGAAGTCTTTTCGATACTCGCGCCTGGTTGGTTGACCATACCTGGGTTCACCCTGGGAGGAGGATGTTTGCTTCGTCTCGATCCGAAAGGAGGAAATGGGATCGCCGCTCGCCTGATCGATGACCCGCCCCCGAAGGGGAACCGCCTCGGGTAGGGTAAAGACCCAATCACGCGCCTCACCGGGTTTGATTTCTCGGTAGTGAAGGCCCGTATGGGTCCGAGAACTAATTTCCAGCTCAATGAAGGAAGGGAGCCTTTCCAAAAGGAAGGTGCCGTCCGCATCGGAAGTTAGATAGGGGTGCGACCAGGAATGAGCGCTCGCCCTGATGGTTGCCCCGGCCACCGCATTCCCCCTTTCGTCGTCAAGCTTGCCGAGAATGGAGTGGCCCCTGCCCAGGCGGACGATCAGCGGCCCTTTTAGATTCTCAAAATCCTTGTGGTAGAGAAACACGGGCGCATAGCTTTTGGCGGTCAAAGACAAAACCGGTGAACTGGAGGAGGGATGACCCGTGTTCAAGTGGGTCAGGGTGAAGCGGCCCGCGCCATCGGTTGTCCGTTTTTTATCTCTTTCCTGATCAAGCAAAATCTGGACACCGGCAAGAGGCTCGTCCCGTTCATTCACTACCTGGCCTTCCAGCTTCTCGATGATGCCCGCCTTGGCCGAAGATGCGAGGATCATTGAGTACATTAAAAAAAACTTGGCCAAGTTCATCAGATTCTTCATGAGAGCGCCTCCCCATTTGCCGGACATTTTGGAGCCATAAGCCCGAAAAGGATTGCGGTGGGCATGGCCAACTCATGGATATAGTGCGGGAAGACGCCTAAACATCTCATTTCAGCCGGATGACTGTGTTAAAACCTCATTCAGGAGATAGCGCCGGACCAAACCCTGGCGCTTCAACGCGAGTCGATAGAAGAAAGCTATTCCTTCCCGCCTCCCAGGTTCGCGAAGAAGGCCTGCGCCCGTTGGCCGATTTCTTCCGGGGTCAGGTCTTCCAGATGCGTGCAGATCTCCCACTCATGGCCGAAAGGATCGGTGAGCTTGCCATAGCGGTCGCCCCAGAAGGCGTCCATCAGGGGCATGGAAACCGCCGCGCCCGCGTCCACCGCGCGCTGGAACAGGGCGTCCGCGTCCTCGGTGTAGATGGCAAGTCCGATGGTGGTGCCCTTGAGCCTCTCCGGCGAGACCCAGCGTTGCATCATGGGCATATCGTCGACCAGCATAATAACGGAATTGCCGATTTTGATCTCCGCATGCATCAGCATTCCGTCCGGCATGGCGCTGCGCGACAGCTCCTCCGCGCCGAATGCCTTTTTGTAGAATTCAATGGCCTCGGCCGCGCCGCGAACCACCATATGGGGCGTTACCGTGTGAAAGCCGTCGGGAATGGGTTTTGCCTTTGCCGCCATAAGCGCCTCCTTTTCGATCCGCGGCCCGGGAAGGGTTCATCAGAGCTTGACGGGATAGCCCTGGCAAGCGCGATCGACCATGAGACTCCTGGACCGGGAAACAAGCTCCAACTTGCCATGCCGGCAAGGGGATGTCAATACCAGCGGAATACCTCCAAGCAGCAAGTTGAGTTTGCCCTGTCCTCCGTCCTCTGCTCTCTGTCCTCTGGCTTGGGGAAATGATGGTATGCTTATGTCATCATTCGTTGTTCCCCAGTCCCTATCGCCAGCGCCGCCGTCCCGATTCCGGTGGCGATCGATTTCCTTGTTTCCGGTGGGGCTACGGTCAATCGGCGGCGTGAAACGAAGGTGCTGAATTCCATGAGCCAGCGGAACCGAGAAAAACGCACGCAGCGCGTGGTGTTGCTGACCGGCGCCAGTACGGGTATCGGACTGGCCTTGGCCAAGGCGATGCTCCATGGGAATTGGCGCTTGGTTTTGACCGCGCGGGCTTCCTCGCTGCCCCGTTTCGAGCGGCAGGGCATCCGCGAAAGCGAACGGATCTGGTTGCGGGCGCTGGATGTGACCGACGCGCATGGGGCCGATGCGTTGGTAGCCGAAATCGAGGCCCGTTGGGGCGGCGTGGATGTGCTGATCAACAACGCGGGGATCTGTTACCGCGCGGTGATCGAGCATCTGCGCGATGAAAGTGAGGAACATCAACTACGGGTGAACTACATGGGCCCTTCCCATCTCATTCGCCTGGTGTTGCCGGGCATGCGCGCGCGGCGTTCGGGTCATATCGTTAATCTTTCCTCCGTGGGCGGCATGATGGCCATGCCCACCATGGGTGCCTACAGCGCCTCCAAATTCGCGCTGGAAGGCGCCTCGGAGGCGCTGTGGTACGAGCTGCGGCCCTGGGGCATTCATGTGACCCTGGTCGAGCCCGGCTTCGTGCATTCCAACTCCTTTGAAAACGCTCCATTCACCCGCCAAAGCCGCGCATCTTACGAGAATCCGGACGAAGCCTATCACGCCTATTACGAGGGCATGATGGGGTTGATTTCCCGGCTGATGAAACAATCTTCCACGTCGCCCGCCGACATCGCCGGCAAGATTTTGAAAACTCTGGCGCGCAAACGGCCGCCGCTCCGGGTGCTGGCCACGCGCGACGCCGTTTTTTTTCATCTGCTGCGGCGACTGCTGCCCATGCGCTTCTACCACTGGGTGCTGTACAAAGGGCTGCCGGGCGTGAAATCCTGGGTGCCGGAAGAAAAGGAGGAGTGAAACTTGCGCGCCTTGAGCTATGACGTGACGGAGCTGATCTTCCGCATTCTCTTCAGCCTGATTTTTCTGGGATTGGGTTTGGAGCATTTGTTCTCCGACCACCTGATTCAGGACATGATGCCGGATTGGCTGATCTCCAAACGGTTCTTTTCCGTGCTCGCGGGGCTCGTGCTTTTGGCGGGCGGCTTGTCGGTGCTGACGGGTTATCAAACCGTCAAGGGCGGCCTACTCCTGGGGATCTTTCTCATCATCGTGACCGCGCTGATTCATGTGCCCGCGCTATTCCGCGAGCCCACCGGTCTGCCCGCATCCTGGACGTGGCTCTGGAGCGTTTACCAGAAGAGCAACCTCGTAAAAAACCTCTGTTTGTTGGGCGTGTGTTTCCACCTCATCAACCACCAACCAGGGCGCTACAGCCTGGATGAATGGCTGCTCCGCCGCGGAGGAGACAAAACTGGAAAAAATGGCGGCTAAGCATTCCCGGCGGCCGCGGCGAAGCCCCCAGGGCAATTGCCAAAAGGGCTACATCCAGGCCCCGAGGTCTTGTGATCAAAGTCACAAACTTGACAAAAAACAAAAAAGGCCGTGACCCTGATTACGAAATTCTTATCCGGATCTCCAAATGATGATGCTTTGGTTGGAAAATACAAACGGATGCTGTTGATACAAGGATAGATGGGTGAAGATTCAGCTTTCAGAAGCGCCCGAGCGCGGTATCGAGCTGTGCAGGCAAGGTCATTGGGATGAGGGCATCGTTTGCCTCAAGCAGGTCACCAACCGGGCTACCGAGGGACACAACCTTCCTGGAACCGTGTATTCCTTTCTCGGTTTCGGCATTGCGTTGCGAGAGAGCCGCATCGAAGATGGGCTCACGCTTTGCCGTTACGGGGTCGAGATCGGCTTTTTTGATGCCGATAATTTTCTCAACCTGGCGCGGACCCATTTTTTAAATGCCGACCGCACTTCCGCCTGGCAAGCGCTGGAGGAGGGGCTCGTCCTCGACCCCAAACATCAGGGCTTGACCGCTTTCAAGAAAAAAATGGGGGTTCGCCGCAAACCGGTGCTACCCTTCTTGGCGAGGGGCAATCCCCTGAACAAGGCGCTTGGCCAAATCCGCCACCGCATTTTGACGCCCAAACGAGAAATGAATAAGATGTTACGGGACGAGGAAGGCGGCATGTAGCCCGGAAGGGACCGGACATGGAAACTCTTGATCGTCCGACTCGTTGAATCGGGGAAATAGACCAGGCCGGAGTCGCGCGATTTTGGAAAGCCAACCTCTCGTTTTGTGTCTGTCCCATTCCTCGCGCATCACCATCCGGCGGTTTTGCTCCCGCCAACATCTCGAACGCCGTTTCTCCCGGCCAGGCAGACTGGAGGATCTTCCCCCCCTCCATCAGTTGCCGCACATGCGCCCCCACCGTCATGGGGCGCTCAGTTTTTACCGGCTGGATCGGCTTTCCGATCCCTCCCCGCGCATCGAGCCGCTCCACGTCATCAAGACCAAATACCGCATTCAGCACGCGGCCCGGCTCGACGAAAGGCGCATTCTGGTCGCTCACGAGGGTTCGGTGGCCCGCTGGCGCTTCGAAGCGCCTCTCCTCGCGCTGAGGCCCGAGTCGAGAGCCGCGTATCGGGTGGAGCATGAGTTCCGCCACCCGCTGCTCTGCGGCATCCGCACCATCCACCGGATGGACGGGGAGCGGGTGGCGCTGGCGTGTTCCGCTCCCGATGCGGTGCTCATCTTCAACTGGGCATCGGGCCAATTGGAGCGCTGCCTGCGCATGCCCGCGGACCTGTACGGCCAGAATTACGAACTCGCCGCGGAAACGGACCTCCACCGCCACTATATCGGCAACGACCGCCAGACCACCCATCTCAACGCGGCCTTTCCCGAACCGGGCGGTACGCGCATCCTGGTTTCTTCACTGATTCAAGGCGCCATCGGCTGTTTTGATCTGGATTCCGGCGCCTACCGGGAGCTTGCGCGCGGTTTTACCGGCTGTCATGGCGCGCGTTTCGATCACCGGGGCCAAATCTATTTCGCCGATAGCTGTTCGGGGGAATTGGTCTTTTTAGATGATCGAGGCGCGGCTGCGCATCGTTTCTCAACGGGTTCCTTTTGGTTACACGACGCCATGGAACTGTTGCCAGGCATCTTTGCCTTCGCCCACGCCGACAGCAACGAACTGCGCGTTTTGCATTTGGAAACGGGCGCCTTACTTTTCCAAAAAAAGTTCCTCACCTGCCCCAATCTATTGCTGCAGCCGCTGTACCGCTATTTACCAGGATGGATCGGAAACAGCCTGCAATTCCTGGCGCTGGTTTGATTCCGGCTACTTCACCACCTTGAGCAGGCTGCCGCGGGGGATC
>JBGTRP010000237.1:0-9030 GCA_041940685.1 Acanthopleuribacteraceae bacterium | reverse complement strand
CTGGTCGCCGACCCCAATCACCGCGAACATGTAGAGGGTTGGCCGAGCGGCCGCACCAATCACTATTGGTTCGACCTCAACCGGGATTGGCTGTTGCTGCAACATCCGGAATCGAGAGCGCGCATTCAGTCTTTCCATCGCTGGAACCCCAATATCCTGACCGATTTTCACGAGATGGGCTCCAATTCTACTTATTTTTTTCAACCCGGAATTCCCACGCGGCAGAACCCATTGACCCCGGCTCAAAATTTCGACCTTACCCAGCTTATCGCGCGCTATCACGCCAAGGCTTTCGACGAAATGGGCGAGCTCTATTTTTCCCAGCAAAGTTTCGATGACTTTTATTATGGAAAGGGTTCCACCTATCCGGATATTCAAGGCTCTATCGGCATTTTGTTCGAGCAGGGCAGCACTCGCGGACATCTTCAGGAAAACAGCTTCGGAACGCGCTCCTTTCCCGAAACCATCCGCAACCAGGTGCTCACCTCGAAATCGAGCCTGAGGGCAGGACTGGAGAACCGGCAGAAGCTGCTCGCCTATCAGCGCGATTTTTTCAAAAAGGCGGATGAGGATGCGGCCGCGGATCACGTGAAAGCCTATGCATTCGGATCGAGCTCGGATCCCGCCCGCGTTTACGAAATGGCGCGTGTCCTGCGCCAACACCAAATCGAGCTCTACCAACTGAGCAAACCGATCAACCGGGACGGGGTCTCCATCCATCATGGTTTCGTGGTTCCCGTGCGGCAACGGCAATATCGGCTCATCAAGTCCCTTTTCGAACCGGTTACGGAGTTTGGCGACAATACCTTCTACGATGTCTCCACCTGGCACTTCCCCGCGGCCTATGGATTGCCCTTTCTGCGGCTGGAGGGTAAGGCCTCTCGGGAGTTGACCGGCGATAAGGTCGAGCAACTCGCCTTTCCGCGGCCCGAGCATTCCATGGCCGAGGACGCCTACGCCTACCTTTTCGAGTGGACCCCGTACTACGCTCCCCGGGCTGCCTACCAACTCTTAAAAAATGGCGTCAAACTTCGATTTGCGACCAAGACCTTCACCGCCGATACACGGCGCGGCAAAAAGCGGTTCGGTCACGGAACCGTCCTGGCGCCCATGGGGATTCAGACCTTGGAGCCCTCCCGTGTGATGGAAGAGTTGAAGCGCGTCTCATCAGAAAGCGGGGTGGATGTGTTTGCCGTTTCCTCCGGGCTCACGCCCGAGGGGATCGACCTGGGCAGCCCGAGCATGGAAGCGCTGCCACTGCCGCGCGTGCTGCTGATCACGGGCGGGCGCGTGTCGCCCTACGAGGCTGGCGAAATTTGGCATTTGTTGGATGTTCGTTACGATATTCCCTTGACCATGGTGGATACCTACCGTCTCGGTCGGGTGGCTTTGCACGAATACACGCATATCGTCATGGTAAACGGTTCCTACAACGACCTTAATGATCAATTCGTCGAGAGTCTCAAGGCTTGGGTTCGAGGCGGCGGCGCCTTGATTGCCATTAAGCGCGCCGTGGGTTGGGCCATCGAGAAGGAACTGATCCAAGAACGGGTTTTGGAGCGAAGCAAACCCGAGGAGGACTCGCCGGAATCCAAGGAGCGGCTGCCCTATGGAGACCGCGCACAAATTTCGGCCTTGCGGCGGATTGCCGGCAGCATTTTCGAGGCTCGGGTCGACCTTACCCATCCGCTGGGTTATGGCTTCGAACGGGAGAACATCTCCCTTTTCCGGACCGACACCTTAATGCTGCATCCCAGTGAGGACCCCTACGCCACCGTGGTGCGCTACAACGACGAACCTCTTTTCAGTGGGTACATCTCACCGGAGAATCTACAACGGCTGGGCGGAAGCGCTGCCGTCATCGCCGGCGGCGTGGGTAGGGGCGCGGTGATCCTCCTGGCCGACCAACCCAACTTTCGCGGTTATTGGTACGGGACTAACAAACTTTTTTTGAACGGCCTGTTTTTCAGCTCCGCGATTCAAAATACAAGAAATTTATCCGACTAATGGCTGATCTGGGCGGCCCCTTGCCGGCCATGGCCGGATAAGCCCCAAAACCGAAAATCCAAACGAATGGACGGAAACAAACCCGGGTGGTCCCATGGTGGAGGATGGCTGGAGAAAGTTTGAGGATTACTCGCTCCAAAGAGAGATCCGAAGCCTTTGGCGAATGGGGGTCACCGCGACCCTGAGCTGCGAGTGGGGCGAGCAGCGGCGCTCCCTTTTCTTTCGCAATGGACAAGTTTGTTTTGCGGCATTGGAGCATGCGGATGGAAGGCTGCCCAAGCTGCTCTTCCGCCACGAGGTGCTCACCCTCGAACAATACGAATCGGTGCAGCCCAATCTACGGCCCGATCGCAGCGTTGGGCAAAACCTCATCGAAATGGGAATCATCACCCCCAAGGAGCTTCAGGCCGCGTTGCGGGCGGAGGTTTACCAGGTCTTCCTGGCCTGCATGAAGGCGAGGGAGGGCCGGTTTCTCCTGCGCGAGGGGCAACTGCCCAAGGGAATCGGCAAAATCCCCCTGGTCTTTCCCAGGGATTTGTTCCGCGCCCTGCTCGAGTTGGAAGACAAGACCTGGCTGAGCCGCCGTTTCGGGGGCAGCCTGGATTTTGTGCCCGATGTCGTCGTGGGCAAGGTTTTCGACTTCAAGGTTCCGGGCATTCCCGAATACGCCGGCACCATTTATCGGCTCATCGACGGCAAACGCGATTTCCGCCGCCTTTCTTTCGAGGTGGATGTCGACGATTTTGTGCTTTTAAAATTTCTATATGCCATGTTGTTCTTGGGAATTATTCGAACCCTGGCCTCCGATGAGGCCGGCGAGGACACGACCCGCTCCGATTTGGGCGAGGTATGGAGCCGCTTGCGGGACCTGGTCGACGAGGCGGAATTGACCAAAAGCGAGGATAACTCCGGTAACATGGCTTGGCCTCTTCCGGAGGACGCCCTGGAATCCTGGAGTCATGGAGAACGGCGAATCGTGGTTCGAGGTGAGGGGGGCGGTGAGTCTCAGCCCCTGCCGGCGCCCGTTCCGGTTCGGCCCGAGGAGAACCTGGTTGAGTCAGCGAAGAAGCCGATCCCGGCGGATTCCGGTAGCCGAGGCGATCCCGCGCCCTCGGGAGGAACCAGCCCGCTGGAATTAGATGGAGAGGACGAATCCCTGCGCTTCGAAGAGGCGGAGGCGGATTTTTTTAGCCACCTCATCGAGGAAGAGGGGATCCCGGCCCTGGATTTTACCGAGGAGGAGGCTCCCACCGAGCCAGATATCGAATTGGACATGGAAGAGCCCAGCTTTCCCGAACTCGCGGATGAGGAAAACCCTGAGCCGGCGGAGGCTTCCCAGGCGCCAACATTCGAAGCCGAGCCACCCCCTCGCGAGGCGCCGCCCGCTCGGCGGCCCAAAGCGGTGGTCATGCCGGAACCTCAACCCTGGAAGCCGCCCGTACCGAATTCCTCCGGCGCGGGGAAGGCAGCCAAAGGCATGCTGGCGCTTGTCTCCCTAGGGGTGATCGCCGCGCTGGGCTGGTATGCCTATACCCACCTGGTTCCAGGCAGCCCGATGGGCTCGCGGCCCCGCGCCAGCCAGCAACAGGGTGCTCCAGAGGCCTCGAAGCCCTCCTCGGGAGTTGCGCCGCGAGAGACGGAAATGCGCGAGGCCGGAGCAGATGCCGCTGATGCGAGCCAAGCCGCCGTATTGGAGGAACCGTCCAGTTTGGTCGAGGCGCGGGCGCGCGGCGAATCTTCTTCCTCTGAAGCGGATGGCGCTGAGGCGGAAACGAGTCCTTCCGGCAAAGGGCTGGAGCCTCGGGATGTTTGGGGTTGGATGGATGAGGGCGCCTACTCCAACGCGGCCGAATCCTGGAAAACCCTGTTATGGAAAGATTCGCGGCGTTACACGCTCGGGTTGTTCATGGCCTGCGACCCGTCAAATGTGAGACAGGCCTACCAGGCGGTTGGACGCGATGAGCGCTTTTTTATCCTGCCCAAAACCTATCGTGACCGGGATTGCTACTGGGTATGCTGGGGATTGTACGACTCGCCCCGCGCCGCGATGGGGGCCGTGGGGACGTTGCCGGCAGATCTTCACGAGAGCAAAGGCGGAGTTCAGGCCTACCCCTTGTTCAAGCTTTCCCCGCCATGATTGCGGTGGGAAGGAACCTGTTGCCCTCCCGCGGGATTTGGTCCGTCAGGTCGGCGGCCTCCTGGGATGGGTGGAAGTAAGAAACCGATCCCTGCGCTTCTTGAATCCTCAGTCCCTTGCCCGGTCCATGGCGGTCGCCTTGAGCAGGTAGGCGCGGATGAAGGATTGCAAATGCCCTTCCAGCACCTTGTCCACGTTGGAAGTCTCTTCGCTGGTGCGGTGGTCCTTGACCATTTGGTAGGGATGCAGTACATAACTGCGGATTTGGCTGCCCCAGGCGATATCCTTCTTCTCCGCGGCGCTGGCCTTGAGCTCCTCTTCCTGCTTTTCCCGTTGCAGCAGCGCGAGCCGGGACTTCAGAACCTTCATGGCCGAGGCCTTGTTCTTGTGCTGGGAACGTTCGTTTTGACACTGCACCACAATCCCCGTGGGTAGGTGGGTGATGCGGATCGCCGAATCCGTGGTGTTGACATGCTGACCGCCGGCGCCGGAGGAACGGAAGGTATCGATGCGCAACTCCTTTTCCTCCACTTCCACCTCGTCGTCGTTTTCAATTTCGGGGATGACATGGACGCTGGTAAAGGAAGTGTGGCGGCGTTTGCTGGCGTCGAAAGGGGAGATCCGCACCAGGCGGTGTACGCCGGATTCGGCCTTTAAGTAGCCGTATGCGAACTCACCCTCCGCGCGAATGGTTACCGACTTCAGCCCGGCCTCCTCGCCATCCTGGTAGTCCAGAACTTCCACCTTGAAACCTGCCTTCTCGCAGTAGCGCAGGTACATGCGGTACAGCATGCTGGCCCAATCCTGGCTCTCGGTGCCGCCGGCGCCGGGGTGAATGGTGAGCAGGCAGGCGCCCTGATCGTGTTTGCCGGAGAGCATCATACGCAATTCTGTTTCATTGACGAGCTCAAAGTACCGCTCTAACAACGCCTCCAGATCCTCGCGCAGCTCTTCGCCCTCTTTGATGAGTTCCTGATGCACCTCGATCTCTTCTTCGATCTCGAGAATCTTGCCGGCCAGGTCCACGTCCTGTTGCAGGCTTCTCTGCTCCTTCAGGGTGCTCTGGGCTTTCTCCGGATCGTCCCAAAACGCCGGGTCCGCGGTTAGGCTTTCCAGCTCGAGAAGACGGTTGCGGTGGGATGGCTGGTCAAAGATAGCTCCGAATACGGTCGGCGCGGGCCTTTTGCAGTTCCAGTTGATGGAGGTAATCTTCCAACATAATTCCTACTTCGCGAATGGTGATGGCATTTAAAAACCGAGTGCCGGTGGAGGTCGGGTAAGGCGCTCCTTTCTGCCGAGCTTCTCAACTTCTCATGATTGGCCTGGTGAAATCAAGAGGGCGCTCCAGAAAAGGCGTTCGCGTTCCCGACCGCGGTAGACTGGACCGCCTTGAAGCGGAAGTCGAGGACGATGCCTTGCGCCGGGGACAAGGCCATAAAATTCACAGGATTAAACTTGACTTTGAAAAACGTCAGTGATAATTTTCATGGGCCCAGCGGATTTGGGTCCTTAGGCACGTAGCTCAGTGGGAGAGCACTACCTTGACGCGGTAGGGGTCGGCGGTTCAATCCCGCCCGTGCCTACCAATCTGGCCTGAAGAATTTCTCATGTGCTGAATGTGGCCATGCAAGTTTGGTGGAGGTGTTTTGAGCAAACGAAAAGATCCCATTAGGATCAATGGGGCGATTCGAGCGCCCGAGGTTCGTGTTGTACGAGGAGACGGAGAGCAGGTCGGCGTGATCAGCTTGAATGAGGCCCTGAGCCTCGCTCAAGAGGATGGGCTGGACCTTGTGGAAATATCTCCCAACGCCAATCCTCCTGTCTGCAAGATCATGAACTACGGCAAGTACAAATTTCAACTTGCCAAAAAGCTCAAAGACGCCAAAGCCAAACAAAAACAAATTCAGGTCAAAGAAGTCAAATTCAAACCGAGGATCGATGAACACGATTATCAGTTTAAAATCAACCATATTCGCAGGTTTCTTGACCATGGCGATAAGGTGCGGGCTTTTGTTCACTTCCGCGGGCGCGAGATGGCCCACCGGGAGTTGGGCCTGAAGATTTTGCAGAGGATTGTCAGCGATTTGGAAGAGATTGCCGTGGTAGAGAAGGCGCCCAACATGGAAGGAAACTTCATGGCCATGTATTTGGTGAGCGCGGAAGCGGTTGCAAACGCCAAGACCGGGAAGGCAAAGTAAGCGAGGCGAGCATCGTTTCCGCCAAGGATGACAAGAGCTAAGATTGAAAACGTCGTTTCAGGCTGGGCATCCAAGACTGAGATGAGCAAAGGGAAGGGGTGAGGTTTTGCCGAAATTAAAAACGCACCGGGGAGCCGCGAAGCGGTTTACATTTACCGGCTCCGGAAAAATCAAGCGCAACAAAGCGTACAAGAGTCACATTCTTACCAAGAAAAACGCCAAGAGATTGAGAAACCTGCGGCATTCGGGTTTGGTATCGCCCAGTGATGAGAAGCGGGTCATCAAAATGTTGCCTCATGCCTAACGGGTCTCGAACCTACCTCTGGTTTTCCAGGTGGGTTCGGCGAGAGGCGCCATTTATCTGAAGGAGATCGTTCATGTCGCGAGTGAAGAGAGGAAACAAAAGGCGCGTAAAAAGAAAACGCCTTTTAAAGCTCACCAAGGGCTACTACGGATTTAAAAAGAATTTGTACCGTTACGCGCGTGAGGCTGCCGACCGCGCGCTTTCCTTTGCATACCGGGACCGGCGCCGCAAAAAAAGAGATTTCAGAAAACTTTGGATTGCCCGCATCAACGCGGCCGCTCGCCTCCACGAGATGAGCTACTCCGTTTTTATGGGTGGCCTCAAGAAATTGCAAGTGGAATTGGACCGCAAGGTGTTGGCGGATATCGCCGTTCGCGACCCGGATGGATTCGAGCAATTGGTGCGCAGGGTAAAGGAAGCCTGAGCCCGTTCTCGCCCTCGAAATAGAATTGCCTCAAGACGGGGAAACCGGTACAATGCTGGTTTTCCCTATTTTTATTTTGAAGGGGGGTTTTCATGGATCTGTCGAATTGGCACTACGAAGAAGCGATTGAAACCTTTCGTCGCGCGGCCGGAGCCGCGGAAACCCCTGACGCATGGGGCGAGCTGAAAAATGCTTATCTCAGCAAGAAGAATGGTCTCGTGGGCAAGCTGTTCCAAGGTCTTCGCCAGGCGCCGGCAGATGTGAAGCCTCGTCTGGGCAGAGACCTCAACCGCTTCAGGCAAGAGGTGGAAGCGCATCTGAAAGATCGGGGCCCGACTCAGGGGAAAAGCGACTCAAAAAAACTGGACCTCAGCATGCCGGGCGTGTTGCCCTCCCTAGGAACGGACCACCCACTCACCATCACCTATCATCAGATGGTGGAGTTTTTTGTCCGCATGGGCTACGACATCTCCGACGGACCGGAGATCGAGACCGCCTATTACAACTTCGAGGCGCTCAATACTCCTGAAAACCATCCGGCTCGCGAGGATGCCGACACCTTTTACATCGATGACGACCGTTTGCTGCGCACCCAGACCTCGGGCTGTCAAGTCCGGTACATGGAAAACCACGAGCCTCCCCTGCGCATGGTGGCGCC
The DNA here is from genome assembly GCA_041940685.1 of Acanthopleuribacteraceae bacterium. Lineage (GTDB taxonomy): Bacteria > Acidobacteriota > Holophagae > Acanthopleuribacterales > Acanthopleuribacteraceae > JBGTRP01. The sequence continues at coordinate 1,302 of JBGTRP010000237.1, read as the reverse complement.
CGGCAAGGTCTACCGCAGAGATGATGACCTCACCCATTCGCCCATGTTTCACCAGTTGGAAGGCTTGGTCGTGGGAGAAGATATCCATTTCGGCCATCTCAAGGGAACGCTGGAAGCATTTGCCAAGCACATCTTCGGCGAGGATACCAAAATCCGATTGCGGCCCAGCTTCTTCCCCTTCACCGAACCCAGCGCGGAGGTGGATGTGGCTTGTCCCTTTTGCGAGAATGGTTGCCGCGTCTGCAAGAAGACCAAGTGGATTGAGATTTTGGGCTCCGGCATGGTAGACCCCAATGTGTTCGACATGGTGGGCTACGACTCCGAACGGTTTACCGGCTTCGCATTCGGCATGGGCATCGAACGGGTCGCCATGCTGAAGTATCAAATTCCCGATATTCGGTACCTGTACCAGAATGACCGCCGCTTCCTAGACCAGTTCAAGGTGGGGTAGATCATGTATTTTGATTACGATTGGATGGCGTCCTACCTCGAGGGGCCTCCCGGTTTGGAAGAGGCGGCGCGCCTCCTCAATGAGTGCGGTCTCGAATGCGAAATCGAGGAAGGCGGCCTGGAAATTGAACATACCGTCAACCGGCCCGACGCCATGTGCCATTTCGGACTTGCGCGCGAACTGGCGGTAAAGGGCGGTTTTCGACTGTTGCCGCCGATGGCGGACGAGTCCGAGCTGGCCTCCCTGGAGGATTGGCGCATCGAGTCGCAGGATGCCGAGGAATGCCCTCAATACATCGCGCTCAAGGTAGACGGCATCCGGCCCGCGCCCTCGCCCGATTGGCTGCGCCGGCGTTTGGACGCGATCGGCCAGACCTCCCACGGGTTGCTGGTGGATTTGACCAATTTCCTGCTGTGGGAAATGGGCCATCCCAGCCATGCTTTCGATGCCGACAAGATCGAGGGTAAAAGGATTCTCATCCGTTTCGGTAAATCCGGAGAACGCCTGGTCACGCTGGATGGCCGAGAGCACGAGGTCGAGGGGTTGCTCTGTATTGCCGATGCGCGCGGCCCGATTGCCCTGGGCGGGGTGGTGGGCGGCGAAAATACCGAGGTGAGTTCAGAAACCACCAATCTCCTGTTGGAGTTGGCCTGTTTTCGACCGACCACCGTGCGGCGGACCGGAAAAACCTGCCGTATCGAATCCGATGCCCGCCACCGCTTCGAGCGCGGCGTGGATCGAGAGAGCATGGAGCGCATCGTGCGCCGCTTCCTGTACTTACTGAGGCGCGAACAGCCGGAAGTCCAGGTCGTGGGCCTGCACAATATGGACCTCAAACCCTTTGAACGAGT